>JBIKMI010000042.1:0-14118 GCA_044359285.1 Kiritimatiellia bacterium | reverse complement strand
CAAAATTCCTGGTTTTGTTTTCCATTATCGGGTTAACCTTAGTTCTCAGAATGGCCATATTGACAAGGATTTGCAGTTGTTCGTGAATATGCCCTGCCCTCTTCCCGGACACCCGCGCAATTTTCTTGCATAACCCGTTCTCTTGGTGTCAAATGCGCCCGTTTCATTCGCAAAAAGGAAGTCATTGTTATGCGCTGGTCACAGTCTTTGATACCGACCCTGCGGGATGCCCCGCAGGATGCTGAAATCACAAGTCATAAACTCATGATGCGCGCGGGCCTCATTATGAAGCTCGGGGGAGGGCTCTATACCTTTCTCCCCCTGGGCCTGAAGGCGCTTCGCAATGTGGAGCGGATCGTACGAGAGGAAATGGATCGCGCCGGCGCGCTGGAAATCTTGATGCCGGCCCTGCAACCGCGCGAAATCTGGGAGACCTCCGGCCGCTATGCGACCCTGCGTGACTCCATGTTCAAGGTCAAAGACCGGCAACAGCGCGATATGGTGCTGGGCCCGACCCACGAGGAGGTCATCTCCGACCTCTCTGCCCGCCAGATCAACTCCTATCGTCAGCTTCCCAAGACCTTCTATCAGATCCAGACGAAATTCCGCGATGAAATCCGACCCCGCTTCGGGCTGATGCGCGCCAAGGAATTCATCATGAAGGATGCCTACAGCTTCGATGTCAGTTGGGACGCCGCTGATGTCAGCTATCAGGCCATGTATGACGCCTACGTCCGCATCTTCAACCGGTGCGGACTGCGCGCCAAGGTAGTGGAAGCCGATACCGGCGCCATCGGTGGCGATTTCTCGCACGAATTCATGGTGCTGGCCGACGCGGGTGAAGATGGCATCGTCGAATGCGAAGCCTGCTCGTACGCGGCGAATCTGGAGCGGGCCGAACGGAAGACACCGGCCTCAAAGCCGTCCAGTACCGACCTGCTCCCCTCCGTGGTGGCCACTCCCGGCAAACGCACGATCGAGGAGGTCTCGACCTTCCTCCAGATCAAGCCCTGGGACCTGATTAAAACACTGATCTATGTCGCCGATGGCCAGCCGATTGCGGTCTTGGTGGCTGGAAACCGCGAATTGAACGAGCACAAGCTCAGGCGCATTCTCAAAGCCACCACGCTGGAACTGGCCGACGATGCGATGATACTTAAAGTCACCGGGGCACCGGTCGGCTTTGCCGGGCCGGTGGGTCTCAAGATCCCCATCTATGCCGATGTCGAACTCCAGACGCCCCGCGTCTCGGCAACCGGCGCAAATGTCGTCGACAGCCATCTCATCAACGTGCTCGTCGGGCGCGACTTTACCGTCACCGCATTCCACGACCTGGTCATTGCCAAGGAGGGCGACAAGTGCCCCCGCTGCGGCACCCGGATGCGCGGCAAGCGCGGCATCGAGGTCGGGCATGTCTTCAAACTGGGCACCAAATACAGCCAGCTGTTCAATGCCGGTTACCTGGATGCCGAGGGCAATCACCAGATCAGCATCATGGGCTGCTATGGCATCGGCGTCACCCGCACCTTGCAGGCGATCATCGAGCAGAGCTACGATGCCGATGGCATCATCTGGCCCATGTCGGTGGCCCCCTATAAAGTCTGCGTGGTGGTCCCCAATACCGGCCATGCGGAAAGCATGCGCGTCGCCGAGGAACTCATCAACGACTTCGCCGCAAAGGGAATCGAAGTCTTGTTTGATGACCGGGATGAACGCCCGGGCGTCAAGTTCAAGGATGCCGACCTGATCGGACTGCCCATCCGGGCGGTCATCAGCGAACGCTCACTGGCAGAAGGAAAAGTGGAAATTAAATGTCGCACCGACAAGGACAAGCAGATGATTCCCGTCGGCGAGGCGGTATCTTTTATAGAAAAAATCATTCAAGGAGCACTCTCATGACCAAGCGCGAACTCGTAGTACGGATTGCCAGCGAAACCGAATTATCCCAACAGCAAGTCTTTTCCGTCATCCAGAAAACCTTGGATTATATCACGGAAAGCCTGATCAAGGGCGAGAACATTGAGTTCCGCGACTTCGGTGTCTTTGAAATCAAGGTCCGGAAACCACGGATCGGGCGCAACCCGAACAAACCGGAAAATACGGTCGTTATTCCGGAACGCCGGGTCGTGAAATTCAAGCCCGGCAAAGAGATGAAAGCCCTGGTTTTGAAGCAGCGGTAATCCCATGGCTGATTCCATTAGCTTCGCCCCACCCCGTGGCATGCGGGATTTCTATCCGGAAGACATGGCGCTCCGGTGCGCCATCTTTGACGCCTGGACCGTCGCCGCGCGGCGCTTCGGCTTTGATCAATATGATGCCTGCGTGGTGGAAAGCCTGGAATTGCTCAAACGCAAAGGGGGCGAGGAGATCCAGGACCAGATCTACTGGTTCAAGGACAAAAGCGATCGCGAACTGGCGCTCCGCGCTGAAATGACACCGACCCTCGCCCGCATGATTGTGGCGAAGCAAAACGAACTGACCTTCCCTCTCAAGTGGTTTACCATTGCCCAATGTTTCCGGTATGAGCGCATGACCCGCGGTCGCAAGCGCGAACATTACCAGTGGAACCTGGATGTGGTGGGCGAGCCCTCCGTGGTGGCTGAGGCGGAGGTCGTCATGGCGGCCATCCAGGCCTTGAAATTGCTCGGCCTCGACAGCACCGACGTCTGCGTGCACGTCAACAGCCGGGCCTTGCTCTCGGACATCCTCGCCCGCTCCGGCATTCCCCGCGAGCATCACTCCGCCACCTTCCTCGCACTGGACAAGCGGGGCAAGATCGCCGACGAGGAGATCGCCAAACTACTCCGGGAGAATGGCCTAACAGGGGAGAGCATTGCGGCAGCCTTCCGGGTGCTCGCCCTGGACACCCTTGAAAGTGTTATCGCCGCCCTCGGGGAACGCACCCCCGCCCTTGACCATTTCCTGAAATTTTTCGACATCATGAAGCTGTATGACGCCAGCGATATGGTGAAGTTTGATATCTCTGTCATCCGCGGACTCGGTTATTACACGGGGATCGTGTTTGAAGGCTTTGATACCGGAAAGAGTCTCCGCGCCATTTTCGGCGGGGGCCGTTATGATAATCTGCTGGGCGATCTGGGTGGTAAACCCATGACCGCCGTCGGACTCGGATTCGGAGACGTGGTCATTGCCGAATTGCTGGCCGAGAGAGGCAAAGCGCCCCACCCGGCCGCCGGCAAAGATCTGGCGATCTCCTACATGGAAGAGGCGCAACGCGACACCGCCATCCGGATCGCCGGTGCCTTACGGGCAACGGGTGCCAATGTGGATGTCTCGCTGCACGCGGAGAAACCGAAGCACTTTTTCGGGCGAACCGGCAAGGTTGGCTTCCGGCGCGGTATCTTTATCGGCCCCGATGATCTGCTTAAGGGATCCATCCGGATCAAGGATCTGGCCGACCGTACTGAACAGGAAGTAACTCTGGCCAGTCTGGTGGGCGCATGAAAGTGATACCCATCGGCGTCGGCCCCTTTCAGGTCAACTGTTACCTGGCCGTCGGCCCGAACCAGCAGGCACTGGTCGTGGATCCCGGTGATGATGCCGGGATCATTGCAGTCACATTGCGGCAGAACAAACTGACCGTCGCCGCCTACCTGATCACACACGGGCACATGGATCATGTCTCCGGGCTGGCCGAACTGACCAGGACCTTCCCCGCCCCCGTCTCCATCCATCCACTGGACGAATCCTGGGCGTTCAGTAAGCTGAACCAATCCCTCCCTTACTACGACACCCCTGAACGCCCGAAGAAAATCGAACGCCTGCTCGCACACGGGCAAGTCTACTCGGATGCGGGGCTCCGCTACGAAATCATCGCAACGCCCGGTCATTCCCCCGGCGGAGCCTGCTTCTATTTCCCGGACGAAAAAGCGATTTTCACCGGGGACACCCTTTTCCTTGGGACCATTGGTCGAACTGATCTGGAGGGGAGCGACGAGATGTTGATGACCCAATCCCTGGCCCGCCTGGCAAAGCTCCCTGAGGACACCGCCGTCTATCCCGGCCATGGCCCTCACACCACCATCGGCCAGGAAAAACGCACCAATTCGTTCATGCAATTCTAAATTCGCGCTGTCCGTCAGGGACAAGAAAGAATCCGACAAATGAAACCCATCCCGAAAGATCGCCCTACCCCACTCCCCTCACACTGGCATGCTCAAGGTACGGAAGACACGCTGCAGATGCTCAATACCTCTCCGCAAGGCCTGAGCGCTTCGGACGTCGCGGAACGACTGGAGCAATACGGGCCGAACGTACTGGCGCAAGCGAAGGTGGATGGCCCGTTGACCCTGCTCTGGCGTCAGATCAATAATCCAATTTCCTGGTTGCTGATCGGGGCCGGGTTCATCGCGGTGTTACTGCGGAAATACACCGACTCCGGCGTCGTATTCGGCGCGGTGGTGATCAATGCGATCATCGGTTTTATCCAGGAGCACCGCGCCGGGAAAGCCATAGCCGCCCTTTCGGCCATGGTCCCCGAGAACTCCACCGTCCTGCGTGAGGGACACCTGAACGCCCTGCCTGCCGCCGAACTGGTGCCCGGCGATATCGTGCAGTTGACGGGGGGCGACCGGGTCCCGGCCGATCTGCGGCTCCTCCAGGTGAAAAACCTGCGCGTCGATGAGGCGGCCCTTACGGGAGAATCCGTACCCTCCCTCAAGGACCAGCATCCTGTCGCAAAGGAAGCGGTTTTAGGGGATCGTATATGCATGGCCTACGGTGGCACAGTTGCCACCCAAGGGACGGCCACCGGCGTAGTGGTGGCCACCGGAAATCAGACGGAACTGGGCCGGATCAATACCCTGCTCAATCAAACCCCGCAACTGGAAACGCCCTTGACCCAGCAACTGGCCCAGGTGAGTAAATGGATCACCATTGCCGTGCTGGCGTTATCGATGATTTTATTCGTCTATGGGATTTTTGTTAAACAGGCGAAATTCGATGAGGCCCTGCTGACAGCGATCACCCTGGCGGTGGCCGCCATTCCCGAAGGGCTGCCCTCCATCATCACCATCGCCCTGGCCATCGGTGTCCGCCGCATGGCCTCCCGCCAGGCCGTGGTGCGCCACCTGCCGGCCGTGGAAACGCTCGGCTCGACGAGTGTCATCTGTTCCGACAAGACCGGCACGCTGACCCGCAATGAAATGACGGTCCAGGCGTTGTGGTGCGAGGAAAAGGAATACCGGCTCTCGGGAGTTGGCTATATTCCCACCGGGTCCCTGGAATGCAATGGTCAAACGATTACGGAACTCCCCGCTCCCCTGCACGAACTGCTCTTATCGGGTGTGCTCTGCAATGATTCAGAGCTGCGGCAGGAGGATGAACAGTGGACCATCACAGGGGATCCCACCGAGGCCGCGCTGGTCGTGGCGGGCCAGAAGCTGGGCCTACCCGCTCCCGAACTGCGCCAGCGCCATGCCCGTCTGGATGTCCTGCCCTTTGAGTCCGAAACCAAGTATATGGCCACGCTGAACCGGGGTGAGGGCGTGGACGCGGTCTATCTGAAGGGGGCCCCGGAGATGGTGGCGGCACGCTGCGGCCTTTCCAGTGCCGCTACCCAGAAAATGACTTCAGCCCAACAGGCGCTGGCAGAACAAGGGATGCGTGTACTGGCTTTCGCCAGGCGGACACCCACCCCGGGAATGACGGAACTGACCCCTGAATGGGCGGGCTCCGGGTTTACCCTGCTCGGCCTGATGGGGATGATTGATCCGCCGCGACAGGAGGCGATTGACGCCATTGCCATCTGCCGCCGCGCCGGCATCACGGTCAAAATGATCACCGGCGATCATCACATCACCGCCACCGCCATCGGCCGCGAACTGGGCATTCTCAAACCCGGCGACCAGTCCCTGCGGGGTGCGGAACTGGACGGCCTCACCGAGGCGCAACTCGTCACCACCGCCCGCAGTTGCCATGTCTTTGCCCGGGTGGCACCGGAGCACAAGCTCAAGCTGGTGCAAGCCCTGCAGGCAGATGGCAATGTGGTGGCCATGACCGGCGATGGCGTCAATGATGCGCCCGCGCTCAAGCGTGCCGATATCGGCATCGCCATGGGCATCACCGGCACCGCTGTTGCCAAAGACGCCTCCAAGGTGGTGTTGGCCGATGATAACTTCGCCTCGATCGCGGCGGCCGTGGAGGAAGGTCGGCGCGTGTACGACAACCTGATCAAGGCGCTCGCCTTCATTCTGCCCACCAACCTGAGTCTGGCGCTGACGCTGGCCAGCGCCATGTTCTTTTTCCCGACGGTGATGGTGATGAGCCTGGGCACCGAGTTGCTCCTTCCGATGGCGCCCAGTCAGATCCTGTGGATTAATCTGGTGGCGAGCGTGGCGCTCTCGGCCCCGATCGCCTTCGAGATCCTGGAGCCCTCCGCCATGCGGCGCAAGCCGCGCCTGAAAGGCACTCCGGTCTTTTCCCGTTTCATTGTCATGAGAACCGCTCTGGTGGCTATCATCATGGCAGCGGGGACCTGCACCCTCTTCCTCTGGGAATATACCCGGCGCGTGGGTAGCCTGGGCGGGGTGATCGATGCCGCCCTGCACGCCACGGCGTTGGCGGAAGCCCAGACCATGGCGGTGACGGCGATGACCCTCTTCCAGATCTTCTATCTCTTCCATTGCCGGAGCCTGCGGGATGGTCTGGGCAGCCTCGGCTGGTTCAGCAATCCCACGATCTGGCTCGGCATCGTGGTTCTGCTCCTGTTGCAGGTGGCCTTCACCTACCTGCCTTTCATGCATTTGCTATTCCATACGACCGCCCTTGACTTCGGGGCCTGGGCCCGTGCGGCACTGGTAGCCGCCCTGATCCTGCCGGTCATCAGCCTTGAAAAATGGATACTCAATCATCAAAAAAGCTAAAAACGCCTTGGGCTTGCATCCAACCGCTTTCCTCTGTATTTTAAGCCTCTTTTCAAAGAAACGAGACACTCATGGAACGTTTATTCGGAACTGACGGCATCAGGGGGCAGGCCAACCACTATCCGGTGACGCCGGAAGTGGCATTGCAGATCGGCAAAGCACTGGGCCACACCCTGGGGGCTTCCGGCCATGGCTCCTGCAAGGCAGTCATTGGCAAGGATACCCGCCTCTCCGGCTATATGCTTGAAACGGCCCTGACGAGTGGCCTGGTGGCCATGGGCGTGGACGTCATGCTCGTGGGTCCCGTCCCCACCCCCGCCGTGGCTCACCTGACCCGCTCGATGGCCGCCGATGTCGGCATCATGCTGACAGCCTCCCATAATCCCTTTGACGATAACGGGATCAAGATTTTCGGCCATGACGGCTTCAAAATTTCCGACTCCATTGAAGCCGACATCACCAACCATATCGCCTCCGGTGAATTGAGCTGCGAGCATATCCGGAGCGACCAGATGGGCAAAGCCTACCGCATCGACGATGCCCGGGGCCGGTATATTGAATTCGCCAAAAGCACGATTAAAAATGAAAATTTCGATGATCTCAAAGTCGTGGTCGATTGCGCCAATGGCGCGGCCTATTTTATCGCGCCCCTGATCCTCAAAGAGCTGGGAGCAAAGGTCACTAAAACGTTTGTCGAACCGGACGGATACAACATCAACAACCTCTGCGGGGCCACACATCCCGAAGTGGTCGCCCAGACGGTGCTGAACACAAATTCCGATATCGGGATTGCCTTTGATGGCGATGCGGACCGCGTCATTTTCTGCGATGCCAAGGGAAATGTGGTGGATGGCGACCGGATCCTGGCTATATGCGCCCTTGATTTCAAGGCACGCGGCCTGCTCAATAACAACACACTGGTGACGACCACCATGAGCAATATGGGGCTGCATGAAGCCATGAAAAAAGCGGGCATCCAGCTGGACATCACGGATGTGGGAGACCGGCTGGTGATTGAACGCATGCGCAATACCGGCGCCAATGTCGGGGGCGAAAAAAGCGGGCATGTGATCCTGATGGATTACGCGACTACTGGCGACGGCATCATTACCGCGCTTCAGGTTCTCCGGCTCATGCGACGCCAGGGGGCCACCCTCGCGCAGTTGGCCGAATGCATGCAGGAATACCCCCAGCAGCTGGTGAGCATCAAGGTCAAGCACCGCAAACCCATTGAGACGATTCCCAATCTGGTTGAGGCCATGGAGGCCTGCCGGTGTGATCTGGGCACGGACGGGCGCCTGATCGTGCGGTATTCCGGCACGGAGCCCAAACTCCGGATTCTGATTGAAGCGCGTGAAGCGGATCAGGTGGCGCGCTGGATTGAATCATTGAGTGCCGTGGTACGGAAGGAATTGACCTCATGAAAGCTGTGATCCTGGATGCCGATAGCCCTGAAACCTGTTTCCCGCTCACCTCAACCCGCCCCCTCGCCGCCTGCCCCATCGGGGGCCGCCCGCTGGGCGAATTACAGCAGGAGCGTCTTATGGATGCTGGTTTCAGCACCTCCAGCGGTGCGGATGACCGCACCCTGTTCATACGGGGCGACTCCTGGTTCTCAAAGCCGGTCCTCGCCACGCTGTTGCGTACCGAGGGAACGGTGGCCGTCCGCAATACCCGTGGAATCATTCTCGCCTGGACCAGCGAGTCGGCCAACGCCGTCCTCAAAGCGCCCTGCCTCCCGATCGACGCCGGCACCTTTCTGATCGCCTATCCGTGGGACCTGCTGCGAATCAACGAACTCGTGCTGCAGACGCTGGCGGACTATCGGCTCAAAGGTGAAGCGGTGCCCCAGGGACCCATCTCAACCGCCCTTACCCTGAACAATGGGGCCAAGGTTTCTCCCGGTGTTCACAATGACGGAATCCTGCTCCTGGGTGAAGGCTCACACCTGCTACCGGGCGTGTACATCGAAGGGACGGTCATCATCGGGAAGAACTGCAAAATCGGACCGAACTGCTATCTCCGGGGCAACACCAGCATCGGGGATGACTGTCACATCGGACAGGCTGTGGAAATCAAGAACTCCATCATCATGAACCATACCAGCATCGGGCATGTGAGCTATTGCGGGGATTCCCTCATTGGTGAGCATGTGAATTTCGGAGCGGGCACCATCACCTCGAACTACCGGCATGACGGGCTCACTCATAAATCCATGATCGAGGGTCGTATTGTGGATACCAAGCGGCGCAAATTCGGTTGTGTCATGGGGGATCGCGTTCACACCGGGATCCATACCAGCATCTACCCCGGCCGTAAATTGTGGCCGGATATGTCCACCCTGCCGGGCGCAGTGATCAGTAAAGACGTTATAAATTAATCTGAATTAAGGCAAACATGTGCGGAATTGTCGGCTATGTGGGAAACAAAGGTGCCATTGATGTCCTGCTCAATGGCTTGAAGCGGCTTGAATACCGTGGCTATGATTCCGCCGGCGTGGCCCTGCTTTCGGAGAATGCGCTGCATCTCCGGAAAGACACGGGCAAGGTTCAGAACCTGGAGAACGCCGTACATTCCCAGTGGTCAACCGCGTTCCTCAAGGCAGCCCATACCGGCATTGCTCACACCCGCTGGGCCACCCACGGCAGTCCCACGGCGGAGAATGCCCATCCTCATACCGATCAATCCGGACAACTCGCCCTGGTCCACAACGGAATCATTGAAAATTACCTCGCCCTGCGCAATCAATTGACTGCCAAGGGGCACACCTTCAAATCCGAAACGGACAGCGAGGTGCTGATCCATCTTATCGGTGAGTTATTCAAGGGGAATCTATTCGAGGCGGTATGCGCCGCCCTCAAGCATGTCGAGGGCACCTATGGTATCGCCGTGGTCTCAGCGGATGCCCCCGGCGAGATCGTGGTGGCCCGTAAAGGCAGCCCGCTCGTCATCGGGGTCGGCGAAGGCGAAACCATTGTCGCCAGCGATGTGACAGCCCTCATTGCCTATACGCGGCAAGTCATCTATCTGGACGACAACGATGTGGCCATTATCAGGGCCTCGGGTGCTGAAATCCGCAACATCCACAATGTGCCAGTCTCCCGCGACATCGCCAAGGTCGATTGGGACGCCGGCACCGCCGAAAAAGGCGGGTTTGCGCATTTCATGCTCAAGGAAATCCACGAGCAGCCGGACTCGATTACCAACAGCATCCGCGGCCGGCTGGATAATGAAATGGCCACCGCCATCCTGTCGGGGCTGGCGCTGACACCCCGCGAGCTTTCCAGTATTGAGCGGGTGGTGATCGTGGGTTGCGGGACCTCACTGAACGCCGGCATGGTGGGGAAGTATTACTTCGAGGAATTGGCGGATCTGCCCACGGATGTCGAGCAGGCCGCTGAATACCGCTACCGCAATCCCATCATCCGCCCGCATGACCTGGTGATCGCCATCAGCCAGTCCGGCGAGACCGCCGACACGCTGGCAGCGGTTCGCGAAGCCAAGCAAAAGGGCGCCCTGGTCGTGGGACTCTGCAATGTGGTGGGCTCCACCATCGCCCGCGAAACCGGACGGGGCGTCTACCTGCATGCCGGTCCTGAAATCAGCGTCGCTTCGACCAAGGCGTTCACCTGTCAATTAAGCGTGTTATTGATGCTGGCGCTTAAAATCGGGCGCTGCCGCCGGCTATCACGCCAGCAGGGAGCGGAGATCTGCGCAGATATCCAGCGGATCCCGGAATTGATCAAGGCCGTGCTGGCACGGAATACTGAAGTGGTGGCCGTTGCCGAACGCTATGCGCACGTCAAGGATTTCTTCTTCCTTGGCCGTGGCTGCCTCTATCCTGTCGCTCTGGAAGGCGCGCTGAAGCTGAAGGAGATCAGCTACATCCATGCCGAGGGCTATCATGCCGCGGAACTCAAGCACGGCCCCATCGCCCTGTTGGACGAATCCGTTCCCGTCATGGCGTTGCTAAACGATATTGCGGGCCGGGAAAAGATGATCAGCAATGTCCAGGAGTGCCGGGCGCGGCAGGCCCCTGTGATCGGAATTGTTACGGAGGGCAGCGCCGCCTCCGCTCCGGTTGACGCCCTGATTCATATCCCGAAATGCTCACATCTGACGGCCCCGATTATCACCGCCGTGGCACTCCAGTTATTTGCCTACCACATGGCCCGGATCCGCAACTGCCCAATTGATCAGCCCCGCAATCTGGCCAAAAGCGTCACCGTCGAATAAACAGCGGCCTCGAAAAGGTGTACACCGCCCACTCAGTGCCGATGCAAAGGCTTCAGGCTGTGAGGCCGTTCAAGGCCGTGGGCAAGCATCAGGGGTTCATCGCTGAGGATGTCGGACGCCGGGCCATCGGCCACAACCTTGCCTCCGTCGAGCACAATCACGCGCGAACAGACCTCGACGACCAGTTCCAGGTCGTGAGTGGCGATGATCTTGGTGTGCTCGAAAGATTGCAGGAGTTCGATTAACCGACGTCGCGCCCGCGGATCAAGGTTCGAGGAGGGTTCATCCATCACTAGAATATCCGGCGTCATGGCCAACACCGTGGCGATGGCCACGGCCCGTTTTTCCCCGGCGGACAGGCGGTAGGGTGGCCGGTCCCGGACATGTGCCATGCCAACGCGTGCCAGCGCCGTCGCCACCCTGAGCTCGACCTGGTCTGTCGGCAGGCCAGCGTTAAGCGGACCGAATGCAACGTCCTCGGCAACGGTCGGCATAAACAGTTGGTCGTCCGGATCCTGGAAGACCATCCCAACGGCCCGCCGCGCCAGCGGCGCTGTCTCGCGAGTCAACGCTGTGCCCCCGATGCGCACTTCGCCGCGAGTAGTAGGCAAATACCCGTTGAGGTGGAGCAGGAGCGTGGACTTGCCGGCACCATTGGCCCCCACGAGGGCCACCGCGCCGCCATGGTCGATTCGGAAAGAAACGCCCTTCAACGCTTCCGTTCCGTCGGGATAAGCGAAAAAAAGATCACGGATTTCAACGACAGGATGGCTCATGGTAATATCCCTGTAAAGAGCTGTCCCAGCCCATTTGCCAGATTTTGTGCACGCGCGACCGCGAAGAAGGCCAGGCATCCACAGACAAAGGCCCAATCTGACAAGCCGAACGACGATCGGCGCAGCACGTGGATCTCCCCGTCGAATCCGCGGGCGACCATGGCACGGTAGACGCGCTCGGCCCGGTCCATGGACCGCAGCAGCAGATGGCCGATCAGGGAGCCATACACACGAAGGTGCAGGGAACGCCCCCCACCCGCCCGCAGTTTCACGCCCCGCATCATCTTGAGGCCCTCATCCGCCACGACAAACATATACCGGTAGAGGAATAGCAGTTGCATGACAAACACGCGCGGCACGCCCAGTTGCTCCAGCCCGGAGCCAAGACGGTACATCCCGGTGCAGGCGACCAGTGCCAACGCCGCTCCAACTGTCAGGACGAAGCGGAACATGATCGAGGCGAACGAGACCCAGCCGCCGGTGACAACAAAGTCCCCTATGTGCGCGATAGGTTGCCGGTCCATGAACGGATTGAAGATGCCAATCACCAACGCAAAAGGTGCCGCCACCAGTATCTTTTTCAGGATGTGCCGCGCCGGAATGTGACCGGCGGCGATAAGGGCAACCGGGTAGAGCAGGAACGGAGTCAGCGCAGAGATCTCATGTCGCGGGAACGACATGACGACGCCAATGAACGCCACGGTCACGACCGCCTTGGCCCGTGCATCCAGCCGATGCGCGGGCGTGTCCATCCGTCCGAAATCATCCATCCGTCCGATTTCTATCCAGTCCGCCAACCCCATAACACTCCTGTCAATTTTTTAACATTTCAATGCGCACGCTGGAGCGAGCGTGCCCTGAGCACAAACCCCGTCAAACACGCCAAGACAAGGGTCATCAGCCCTCCCACGATTCCCGATACGGAAGTTCCAGCGTTGACCGCCGGCCAAGGTTCCGCTTCGGGCGCGGAGGCAGGTTCCGCAGATGCGGTGGTTTCTGATCCGGCCTTGGCAGACTTGAATCCGTAGTCGGGAAGGAAGGCAGTCTGTTGCTGGACCTTCTCCAGCCTCTCGTGGATCCCGGCTTCAGGGCTTTCGAGTTCCTCCTTGCCACTCACCTTGGCCATGGACCATTCCAATCCATCCGGATGCGTGGACGCGAACCAACTTGCCACGCCGCCCGTGACAAGAGCGGCAAGAGCCAGTCCGATCATTACGGGACGCATACTGACCGCCGCCCCGGTTGACGGGGCCGTCTGGAGCGCCTCCGGGCGTGCCCGGGCAACGAACGAGATCACGGCGGCGGTGGCCAGTCCCTCAACCACGCCAATGGCCAGGTGAATCGGCAACATCATGAGGACAAATGTGCGGAAGGGCAACTCCGAGATACCGGACGCCATGGTTTCCAACACAACGCTTAACGCGCCCAGTTGCAGGCCCGCCATCGCGGCGACGAGCGCCGCCACCCAGGCACGCGATGTCCCGTATTGATTACCGGCAATGACCCTGTAGATCAAAGGATAGGCAACGAATGCCGGGAAGAAGCCCAGATTGAAAATGTTGCAACCCAGGGCCAGCAGGCCTCCATCCGCAAAAAAGAACGCCTGCACGGTCAAGACCGAGGAAATGACCAGGAAAGCCGCGTAAGGACCGAGCAGCACGCTCAGAATCAGCCCGCCGCCGAGATGTCCGCTCGATCCGGTGCCGGGAATCGAGAAGTTGATCATCTGCGCGGCAAAAATGAATGCCCCGAGGACGCCCATCATGGGCACAAGATTGTCCCGCAGGGACTGCTTCACTTTTCTGGCACAAAAAGCAATCAACCCACCCGACACAATCCACAACACCCCGCCCACAGCGGGAGAAATTAAAGCGTCTGCCATATGCATGATTAGCTTTTCCTATTTGCTTTCATTAGCATCCTCCAATAATCCCAATCCTAATCTTTAACGCTCTCTTCTGTTCAATCTCCCCGCTTGACGCAAGGAAGCGTTAATACGTAACACGTAATCGTAACACTGCGCAAGCCGAATTATCTATCACTGCGCCGCGCGGGTGCGATGGCAAACTATTGCAATCACACCTTTGTTACAGCGGCTCGGCCGTGACGCCTCGCATTATCAGAAATTTGTCATACGCCCTCTCCCTTCTCCGTCTAAATTCGCGACTTGCATCCGAAACGGGGCATCGTGTACGCTAAACCGGACTTGATTGGTGTACAAT
>JBIKMI010000266.1:0-3885 GCA_044359285.1 Kiritimatiellia bacterium | reverse complement strand
TTCAAAATTCCTGGTTTTGTTTTCCATTATCGGGTTAACCTTAGTTCTCAGAATGGCCATATTGACAAGGATTTGCAGTTGTTCGTGAATATGCCCTGGGCCCCTTGCGGCGGCCTCATTTTGCTCTTGCCTATAGAAACACCTGCTCCATAATGGCGCCCTCTTTTGTTTTCAGAGAACCCATTGACGACAAGGAAAGACAGCCATGAAACAGATCAAGATATTCCTGGATGAAGATGAAATGCCTCGCCAGTGGTACAACATCGCCGCCGACTTCCCTCATGCCATGCCCCCGCCGGTCACGCCGGACGGCAAACCGGTGACGCCTGAGATGCTGGCCCCGGTGTTCCCCATGAACCTGATTGAGCAGGAGGTCAGCACGCAACGCTGGATTGACATTCCCGACGAGGTATTGCAGATCCTCTGGCAGTGGCGGCCCAGCCCGCTCTGCCGCGCGTACCGGCTTGAGCAGGCCCTCAAAACCCCGGCCAAGATCTACTACAAGAATGAAGGGGTATCGGCACCCGGCAGTCATAAGCCCAATTCCGCCGTGCCGCAGGCCTATTACAACAAAGTCTTCGGCATTAAGCGGATCACCACGGAAACGGGTGCGGGCCAATGGGGCTGCTCGATCGCCATGGCCTGCCAGATGTTCGGACTGGAATGCAAGGTCTACATGGTAAAGGTCAGCTTCGAGCAGAAGCCGTTGCGCAAAATCATGATGCAGACCTGGGGCGCCCAATGCGTGGCCAGCCCCAGTCCGGAAACCAATGCCGGCCGTTCCATCCTGGCGAGCGACCCCACCTGCCCGGGCAGCCTGGCCATCGCCATCAGCGAGGCGATTGAGGACTGCGTGACCCACAAGGACACCCGTTACGCCCTGGGCAGCGTGCTGAACCATGTGCTCCTGCACCAGACCATCATTGGCCTGGAGACCAAGAAGCAATTCGCGAAAATCGGCCTTTACCCGGATGTGGTGATTGGCTGCGCCGGGGGTGGCTCCAATTTCGCGGGGATGGCCTTCCCGTTCCTGGCCGACAAAATTGCCGGGACCAGGAACCCCAAAGTCATCGCCGTGGAACCCTCCGCCTGTCCCAAAATGACCAAGGGCACCTTCGCCTATGACTCCGGGGATGTCGCCATGATGACGCCCCTGCTGCCGATGTACAGTCTGGGCCACGCCTTCGTGCCAGCCCCGATTCACGCCGGCGGCCTGCGCTATCACGGCATGGCGCCCCTGGTCAGTCACGCCCTGCGCGAAGGGTTGATAGAAGCCCGGGCGATTCCCCAGCTGGAGTGCTACCGTGCGGCCATGGCCTTCACCCGGGCAGAAGGATTTATTCCGGCGCCCGAGACCTCGCACGCCATTGCCATGGCCATCCGCGAAGCCAATCTGGCCAGGGAAGAGGGCAAGGAGAAGGTCATCGTCCTGAACTGGTCCGGCCACGGCATCATGGATTTGAGTGGCTATCAGGCCTTCTTCGACGGCAAGCTGACAGATTACGAGATGTCGGATGCCGAAATCGCCAAGGCCCAGGCCTGCCTGAAGGATCTGCCGAAACCGCCGCCGCTGAAATAATCAAAGTCTGCAAAACGCCATCTGAAACGTTTCTCTCTATCAATCTGTTATTAAATCCATGCGTCGATTAAACCTTGGTGGCGTACTCCTTGAAAAGCCTGATATAGGTCCTGTAGTTCTCAAGCGAGACACTGGGCGGCGTCTGGTGATCGACAGACACAATATAGCCGCCGGTCCGCATCACCGGCAGTAGCCGCTCAAACTCGGCGCGCATGGCCGCCTCGTCCCGCGCCAGAACCATCTTGTCGTAGCCGCCCAGCATCAGGAATTTCGGATGATCGCGGCGGATGCGCGCCACATCCACGCCGGACTGCCGCTCAAGGGGATAAATCCCCTCCACTCCCACCTCTTCCAGCCAGGGGACCATTCCCTCCAGCTGGCCATCGGTGTCCACCAGCACCTTGACCCCGTGCCGCCGGATGACCGGCACTACCTGGCGGTAGTAGGGCGCAAGGAATTCGTCGAATGTTTCCTTCGAGAGCATGGGGCCGTTGTTGTAGGACATATCCTCCGCAATCCCGACCATATCCGGCTTGAAATTCTGAAGCAAGGCCTCGAGCGTCCGCACATGGAACGCGGCCAGGTCCCGGTTGATGCGGTGCATCAGCTCCGGGGTATCGTAGAAGGCGTAAAGATGCCGTTCGATCCCCAACAGGGTGCGCGGCCACCAGAAGTAGCCATCGAGCCAGAGGCGGATAGCCACCTCGCCGCGGTCATGCCTGGCCTTCAATGCCGCGGCCCGCTTGACGAGCAATTCGATCGAAGCGTCCGGGTACAAGTTCGGCAGGATGGCGTCGTAGGAGGCCTCGTCTGGGATGGGAGGGCATGGTGGCGGGGTATTGGCAGGCCTTCCTCACGGAACTATGCCGCACCGCCTGTTCAACAGGCTTGAAAGCACCGCCCGACCCGCACCCATCGACGGGTCGGCTGGACACGGTTCGCACCTTCATTGACCAACATTTCAGGGAGCCTTTATCACTCGCAAAACTGGCCAGGGTGGCGGGCTTGAGTCCCACCTACCTGTGCCGTGCGTTCCGCACCTACGCGGGCAAATCCCTTTTCACCTATATCCTGGAACGGCGTATCCAGGCCGCCATGCTGCGATTGCGGCAAACGGATGAAAAAGTGATCCAGATCGCCCATGAAGTCGGCTTCAACGATCTGAGTCACTTCAACCGGTGTTTTACGCGGCTATGCGCACACTCCCCCCGGGCCTACCGCCTCAACGCGCATCAGGGGGGAGACGCAGGCTTTTGATCACATAGCCGCCGGACTTCTCATCACGCTCAAGATCAAAGATACCCCGGTCCCGGGCCTCGTCCAGAAGTTGATTGAACGAGCGAAACCCGAAGTATGACTCACTGAAGCCGGGTTTGCGGCGGCGGAGGGTCTGTTTGATCATTGAGCCCCAGATTTTCTCACCCTCTCCCCGCTCCTCCAGAAGGGCCTCGTAGGTTTCGACCAGCAGGTCAAACGCCTCGTCCTTCTTATCTTTAGGTTCCTTTGAGGCGGCAACGGGAGTCTTCACCGCCGGGGCATCTGACCGGGCCGGCTTGCGCACCACCCGGGGGCGCGGCAGGGCGCGCCGGACCAGATCATCGTAGTAGATGAACTCATCGCAGTTGGCAATCAGCAGCTCCGAGGTAGAGTTCTTGGCACCCACCCCGATCACCGTCTTGTCATTTTCACGCAGCTTGCTGACCAGTGGCGAGAAGTCGGAGTCTCCGCTGATAATAACGAAGGTGTCCACATGACTTTTGGTGTAGCACAAGTCGAGGGCATCCACGACCAGCCGGATGTCGGCGGAATTTTTACCCGACTGGCGGACATGCGGGATTTCAATCAGCTCAAAGGAGGCCTCGTGCATCTGGCCCTTGAACTCCTTGTAGCGGCTCCAGTCGCAGTAGGCTTTTTTGACCACGATATTGCCCTTGAGCAGGAGGCGTTCAAGCACCTTGCCGATATCGAAGGGCGGATAATTCGCATCGCGCACTCCCAGTGCGATATTTTCGAAGTCACAGAAGAGGGCCATACTCCGGGTTTCGGCGGGCTGCGTCATAGGTCATTGCTCCTTTCGCCTTCACGGCGTTAACGACATACCTTACTGCCGTTTCGGGCGGGTGTCTATCTCAAGAAGAACGCCAGCCCTGCTGGTCTTAATCTTAATCGTAATCTTAATCCCCGCCGCCCATCCGCGCCCGCAGGGCATATTCACACGAGTTGTAACTCTCTGTAGTGCAAAGGCAATCACTCTTTAGTCCTGCAAGGAGAAGAGAAGATTTTGAACAGAAGCACGCGAAGACCGC
>JBIKMI010000041.1:0-14146 GCA_044359285.1 Kiritimatiellia bacterium | reverse complement strand
AATTCGGCTCGTTCAACAGCCCGGTGTGGTTTAACGTCGGCCTACATCAGGCCTATGGCGCGACCTCGGACAGCCGTTCGAGTTATTACTATAATTCCGAAGCCGACAAAATCGTTTCATCCCGCGATAGCTACAAGCATCCGCAGGCCTCGGCCTGCTTCATCCAGTCGGTCAAAGACACCATGGAAGACATCATGCGCCTTGCCGGCACAGAGGCGATGTTGTTTAAATACGGCTCCGGAACGGGTACCGACCTGAGTTCCCTCCGCAGCAGCCGCGAGAAACTCTCCGGTGGCGGCACCCCGTCCGGCCCCCTGAGCTTCATGCGGGTGTTCGATCAGGTCGCCGCCGTGATTAAATCCGGGGGCAAGACCCGCCGTGCCGCCAAGATGCAGAGCCTTAAAATCTCCCATCCTGACGTCATGGATTTCATTACCTGCAAAACCAATGAGGAGAAAAAAGCCTGGGCCTTGATCGATCAGGGCTACGACGGCTCTTTCGGCGGCGAGGCCTATGAGTCGGTCATGTTCCAGAACGCCAACCTGTCGGTGCGCGTCACCGACGACTTCATGAAAGCCGTGGAGAATGACGGGGACTGGCAGACGCGCTCCGTCACCACCAATGAAGTCGTGGAGACCCTTTCAGCGAACAAGCTGATGCATCTGATGGCTGAAGGCACGCACCTGTGCGGGGATCCCGGCATGCAGTATGACACCACCATCAATAAGTGGCACACCTGCATCAACAGCGGTCGCATTAACGCCAGCAATCCCTGTTCCGAATACATGTTCATCGACGACAGCGCCTGCAACCTGGCCTCACTGAACATCATGAAATTCATGCAGGAAGATGGAACGCTTAACGTGGAGCGCTTCAGCGCCGCCGTGCGGACCTTTATCATCGCACAGGAAATCCTGGTCGGTTGCGCCAGTTATCCGACCGAGGAAATTGCAACAAACTCGTACCGTTTCCGTCCGCTCGGCCTGGGATATGCCAACCTCGGGGCGGTGCTGATGAGCCTCGGGCTTCCCTATGACAGTGATGAGGGGCGCACGTTTGCCGCCGTGGTAACGGCCCTGATGACAGGAAACGCCTACGCCACCTCGACTGAACTCGCCACCGTCAAGGGGCCCTTCGTCGAGTACCCTAAGAACCGTGAGCCCATGCTAAACGTGATCCACATGCACGCCGATGCGCTGGTGAAAATGGACAGTTCCTTGTGTCCGCGGGAGCTCTTCAATGCCGCCGGGGCCGTCTGGGCCAAGGTTCAGAAAAATGGCGCTCAAAACGGGTTCCGCAACGCCCAGGTCACCGTCCTCGCCCCTACCGGCACCATCGGGTTCATGATGGATTGCGATACCACCGGCATTGAGCCGGATCTCGCCCTCATCAAATACAAGCAACTGGCAGGCGGCGGGTTGATGAAACTGGTCAACGGCACGGTGGAATCCGGCTTGCGCAAGTTGGGATACAACGGCAGCATCGAGCGCATCCTGAAGTATATCGATGAACAGGAGACCATTGAGGGTTCACCCGATCTGAAGGATGATCACCTGCCCGTTTTCGACTGCGCCTTCAAGGCCAAGAAAGGGGTCCGCTGTATTTCATACACGGCGCATTTGAAAATGATGGCGGCCGTTCAGCCCTTCCTCTCCGGGGCCATCAGCAAAACCATCAACATGCCTAAGGAAGCCACGGTCGATGACATCATTCAGGCCTATATGGACGGCTGGAAAATGGGGCTCAAGGCCATCGCAATCTACCGGGACGGTTCAAAACGGACCCAGCCGCTGAATACCAGTCGCTCTGACTTTGATGGGAGTGAAAAGGGAACCGAGGGGAAAAACGAGGTGGGACCGAAGCCAACCCTGCGGGCCCGCATGCCGGCCACGCGCAGCTCGATCACCCATAAATTCGCCATCGCGGGTCATGAAGGCTATATGACGGTCGGGCTCTACGAAGACGGCCGACCCGGCGAATTGTTCATCACCATGGCCAAGGAAGGGAGCACCGTCGGGGGCATTATGAATGCCTTTGGGACGGCGATCTCGCTCTGCTTGCAATATGGAGTTCCGCTGCGTGCCCTGGTCGGGAAGTTCTCTCATTGTCGCTTTGAACCGAGCGGGTATACCGACAATCCCGACATTCCGATCGCCAAGTCACTGGTGGATTACATCTTCCGCTGGCTGGAATTTACATTCCCGACCGGGGCCGTCCCGGAGCTCGGACTATCCACCAAGAAAGCGGCGGCCTCCCTCCCCGCGCAACAGGCGCCCGCCGAGATGTCGGACTCGGAGAAAATGTTGAGCCAGATTCAGAATCAGGAGGATTCTCCAGTCTGCGATCAGTGCGGACACATAACGACCCGTAATGGCGCCTGCTACCGCTGCCACAACTGCGGAAACTCGATGGGCTGTTCGTAACCCGCCTCATAGTCAAACAGCGCCACTCTTCCCGAGGGTGGCGCTGTTATACCCCGTTACGAGCGAAACGCCTTGGAATCGAGCAGACTTTTAAGGCGGTATCTCAGGATCAGCAGAATCATCCTGATTCCCAATCGAAAGGCAACCCACTTGTTTCCTGTCACAGATGAATGGCCGATTCGACGAGAGTAGTTGACAGGAATCTGGATGATCTTCTTGAGCTGGACAATCGAGATCAACATCATCTCAGGACCGAAAAAACTTCCTTTCACCGTAAAGAACGGCCGCATCTCTTTCAGCACCTGCCTCCTGACGCAACGGACAGTACACCCCACGTCCGTCAAACTAGTCGTATTAAAAAGAAACTCCATAAGCTTTGCGACGGCATAATTGCCCCATTTAAGAAACAGCCCCATATTGGCACCATGCCAAATAAGTTCCTTCACCGTGCGACTCCCGTAGACAACGTCAAAATCCTCGGCATAAGCGACTAACTTGTGAATATCATGAGCCTGAAAAGTCCCATCAGGCTCAAAGACCACAATTAAATCACCCGTAGCCTCATCAAAGCCCCGCTGAATGGCCGCCCCATACCCCTGAACAGGCTCAAAGACTTCCCGCGCCCGGGTTCCCGCAACCTCCTCACTGGTCCCAAGGGTGGCATTGTTATTAATAACGAGAATTTCATCGACCACCTCATGCCGGGACAGGCTCTCAATAAACGCACGAATCGAATCTTTTTCGTTATAGGTGGGGAGAATAACGGACACTCTGAGCTGGTTCCACATACCTCATCCCTTCCGCAAGTTTTCAGCAACAACATACATCTGGCGCGCCAATGGCCGAACGGGGGAATTCAAAAATAAACGCACCATCAAAGGATGTTTCGGCAGGTAAGATTTCATGGAAAAAGGCAACAACCCGGGCGTACATCGGCAAATATCAAAGCCCTCCGCTTGAAGGAGATTGCAAAGACTGATGTCTGAAAAAACAGTCACATGTGTATAATCATCAAAATAGTTTTTTGAGCACAATCTGAAGTTCGGCTGAATCAAAATCAAGCGCCCACCTGGCCGAAGCACCCGGCGGATCTCTGCCAATAGCGTCAAAATCCGATCTCGCTGCAGATGCTCAAGAAGGTTACTTGCAAAAACTGTCCCCATGGATTCGTTTTCCAGAAAAGCAAGATTTGCACAGTCACCACACACAAAGTTGACATCCTGCGCCAAATAGCCCCGGAGGCCATCATGGAGATCAACCGCCACCTTCCGGTCAGCACGGACGGTGTTGATAAAATCCCCATAGCCACACCCTAAATCCAATATGGAGGTATGATCCACGATATCACGCGAGATGTACCGGACCACTTCCTGCCAAACCCTTTTTCGGTTCGGGTCATGTGTGAAACGAGTTTGATAGTAATGAGTAGGTGTTGTCATTTCAGGTTATCCAGATCAGCCGCCAGACCAGGGAAATCCGCACGAAACTCGGCTCGAATACTTTGGTCCTTAGCCGCGAATCCGACCGACCGGTTGATAACGCCCCGGTAGCGAGAGTAATAAGCCAAGGCCTTCCGGGCCATTTCATCACGTGGAGCGGAGTCGGATAAGGGTAAGGCTTTCTTGTAATAAAACAACATGAGCTGCCATAGGATGGCATCATTATAAGGTCCCACTTTCTCCGCACTCAAAAGTGCGCCAAGTCGCTGCTCATCGGGCGCATTCCGCCCGATGGCAACCAACGCATCGAGCAACAAGAGATTCTGTAAGGCAACATAAGGCTTATCAAAAAGTGGCCGCGCCTGAGCAACTAAAGCCTCTGTCTTTATGAAAAGTTTTTCACGCTCCGCCGGATCTGCAGCACGCATTGCCATGGTGTAATAAAATGACGCAAGGCCATAAAATTCATCCGGCGTTGGGTTGGGACGCCGTAATTCTGATCCCCAGAGCGTTTCCGCATTACGCCAATTGGGTAGCGTGGCCGTCAAACACCACGCATTATTAGCGCACATGACCGCAATCAGAATCGCGGCACCCCATGCTTTCGGCCTTGAGCCATGCGTCCAGGCCTCCATCGTCACGGTTGCCAGGAAAGCCATGACACAAAATGCCGAGAAATAGAGATAACGGTTGGCCACCCAGATCCCGATATACTGGATATTCATGTACGGCACCATCAACACAAAAAAGGATAACAGATAGAAAGCAAGATCGCGTCGTCTAGTGAGCAAGATAAAAGATAAAACCGCCAGCCCTATCCATACGCCCGAAGCGAGGATCATGTGGAATGCCTCAAAATGGAGCAGATTCCCCGGCCAAATATGCAAAAACCCCATATCCCAGGGAAACAGGATAAGTTGCAGATCACGGAGCCAGGAAAGGGGATTAAGCACGAACAGGTTGCCAATATGCTGTAGTGTAGTAGCCGTATACCCGCGGTTTAACACACCGAATTCACCCAGAACCCCTCGATACCAATGGAATACGGCGAGGCTGATAATGAGATGGGGCAGAACACCAACCAAAGCTTGCGGGATACGCCGCCAGGGAAAGGCCCCCCGGGGTGGTTCATCCCCGCGCAAGACAGGCTGAAAAAGCGCCAGGAAAAAAAGTACGCCAGGAAAAACAAGCGCGCTGATTTTAGAAAACAACGCCAAAGTCAAGGCAAGCAAAACCCCACCATAACACACATAACGAGCAGAACGCGTCTTGGCATCCAGGGCTTGACTCTGGAAAATTAAAGCCAGAAATCCCCAAAATGCCACTAATAGATCTTTCCGCCCCATAATCCACGCCACCGGTTCCACATGCACTGACAGTAACAGGAAACAAACCGCCGTCAGAACTGCAACAGCATATCTCCGGGTGATCTGGAGCATTGTTAAAAAGCACAGACCGACAATACTTGCATGCAGGACAACATTAACGAAATGAAAACCATGCGGATTGTAAAATCCGAAAATACGACTATCGAGGGCCCAGGAAAGATCCCGCACCAGCAGGGGTTCTTCCCGGGGAAGCAGCGTGAATATGGCCGAGACAGAGTCTCTCAGGGTAGGACCGTTATAAAGTTCAGGATGTTCTGCGAGAATACGGATATCGTCATAGTAGATGAATTCAAAATTGGAACTTGAGAAATACAGGCCAAACGCTGCCGTTATCAGTCCCAAAAACGTTACGATATTCCGCTCGCGAAAAGTGCTGAAACTGAGCATGTTTTTTTGCAGACCGAAAGTCATGATTGAATTCCGTAACTTTAGCCTTGAAGCTTGAAGATGACAACTATTTATCCAAAACCGGTGACAGATGTGCACGCAGTTCGCTGGCCAGATCACGTGTCTTAAGCTGAAGCATCCGTTTATCCTGACCGGCCAACAGAACGGCACGCAATGCAGGATCACGGGCGATGCGGCCCATCATCTCGGCAATCGGCTCAAATCTTTTTTCATGAAAGAGAACACCTGCCCCGCCCAGGGTTTCCGGCACCGCACAGGCGGCATAGGCGAGTACCGGAACCCGGTGGACCAGACTCTCCACAAGGGGAATACAGAACCCTTCATGCTCACTCATGCAGAGGAATACGTGCGCGCTCCGGTAGCAGGCATTGAGCTGGGACTGCGGGATAGCTCCGGTAAACACCACACTCTCCAATTTAAGGTCGCGGGCCATGGTGATCAAGAGACGGTGGTAGCGCTCTGTCCCGGCATGGGAACCGGCTAGAATCAAACGCGAATGGGGCTCGACCCCTTTCTGGAAATACGCAAAAGCCGATATCACGTCCTCAATTTTCTTATTCGGGGCACAGCGGCCGACAAACAAGACATTCACCTTGCCATCGCCAAACTGGCGCATCACCGAACGGTCCGGCGTCCCTCCCAGCTTATTAAAATCCAGCATCAGGGGGAAAACAGCCGACGGGGGATAGCCCCAGGCGGCCAGCTCGCCGGCATTAAAGGCGCTGTCCGCCAAATTCACGGTCGCCACTCCTGCCAGACCGGCCGCCTGCTTACGCCCCCGCGCCAGATCAACGGCGGTGGATGGCTGCACCAGCTGATAATAATCCGGTGGCGTTATATTATGATATAAAAGCGCTTTTTTGGCAGATAGGTCTCGAAAAACGTCATTGGCCTGAGACCCGATGGAGAGATGCAAGAGCACCACGTCCTCTGGCTGACAGTTCTGCTTTAACTCGTCGAGATCGAAGGCCTCCGCCCGCAATTCGGGGAGAATCCGGCGGTGCTCGCAATAAATTCGGGAGTCGAAGCCCCACTCGCGGAATAAGGCCCTCATCACCATCGCCTCATTACTGATGGCATCGCCCCGGCTGAATCCTGCAACAAGTTGATGTAGTGCGGCCATGGGGATCAGCGCTTCCTTAATGCCTTTCGGGCGGCTTTATAATGCTCCACAATAGTCGGATCATCCCCCAGTTTCTGTAATGCCTTCTTCAGGGTCTTGACGGCATTAGGATAGTCCCCTTGCAGATATTGCACCCAACCCAGCGTATCCAGATAAGCGCCATTTTCAGGCTCCAGCACAAGGGCCTTTGCGATATAGCTTCCCGCCTGTTCCAGATTGACACCCCGCTCGGCCCACATATAGGCAAGATAATTCAAGGCTGTAGCAGACTCGGGATTGGCAGCCAGATAGCGGGTCAGATACCGTTCCCCTTCATCCCATCGCCCAGAACGCTCACAGGCGCTGCCATACCAGAAGTAAAAGAACGGGGGCAGCAGCTTCGTCAGGGAGGGCTCCAGCTCAATCTGGCGAGCCACTTCATCAAACTGCTCCACGGCGTCGACATAGTGCTCCCCTTCCATCAGAAGCAATGCCACCACCAGCCGAAGTCGCACATCCCCTGGATGGTTTTTCAAGAGTACCCCGAACTCTGAAACGGCCTGACGATCCTGCCCCTCGGCCACATAACACCGGGCCAGTGCTTCCCGCACCGCATCATGGTCGGGCTTGTGAACCAGAACCTGCAGGAAGAATGGGATGGCGCCTGGAATATCCTGGCCCGCCACGAAAAGATACCCGACCGCCTCGCAGAATTCGATCAGTGGGTAAGGATCCTTCACCTGTCGGAAGCCATCCCGGACGACTTTCAACGTCTTACGGGAGTCGCCCTCCATGGCCCGCAGGGAGGCAAAACGGATATAGCCATCAGGCCGCTCAGGCTTGAGCCGGATGACCGCCTTGAACTGTCTGGCCGCCTCCGCCGACTTGCCCTGCGCTTGGTAAACGGAGCCTGAAAGCAAACGGATTTCAGCCGGATCAGGGTGGGTCCGTTCCAGCGTTTTCAGCACGGACAGTGCGCCTGCATAATCCTTCCGGCTGATATGTTCAGCCACCACCCTGAGGTTAAGGGGGATAGACGAAGAGTCAAGGGCAGCCGCCTGCTTATAATGCAAAAAAGCCGATTGCCCGTCTCCTGCGGAGGCCTCAGCCATGAGTCCCCGGCTATAATGAGCCAACGCCTCGCCCCGCCTCGCATCAGCTTCTGATAAACAAAGGTCTGATTCGGATCGGGGAAGTCGCGGCGTCTGTTGAAACGTAGTGCAACCGGCAATAACAAAGAGTGGAGCCAGCGCGAGCCATGTTGAAACTGCCCGCATGTTCCGTTTCCCTGCCTTACTTGTTCTTATGCCGCAGGGCCTTCATGCGTTTCTTGTATTTGTGCTTCGACATTTTAGACCGGCGTTTTTTCTTGATAGAACCCACAGTATTGCTCCTTTACATTAACTCACTACTCAAAATCTGATTTTATCGGATTACCTTGTTCAAAGGCAACTCGATTATGCCTTCAGCGCCGACGCGTTTCAATTCCGGAATAATTTCACGGACAATCTTCTCCTCGACCACTGACTCAATGGCCACCCAGCCACTCGTACTCAACTGATTGATCGTCGGGGCATGCAAGGCCGGCAGCACTTTGGCCACGGCCTCCACTTTATCCACAGGCGCGTTCATCTTTAACAGCACCCGTGATTCCGCGGCTAACGCCCCCTGCAACAGCATGGCAATCTGTTCCACTTTTGCCCGCTTGAACTCATCTTTCCATGCGGATTTGTTGACGATGAACTTCGTCGTGGACTGCAATACCACATCGACAATACGCAGGTTATTCGCGCGCAAGGAGGAACCGGTTTCGGTCAACTCGACAATGGCATCCACCAGTTCGGGAACCTTGACCTCGGTCGCACCCCAGGAAAATTCGACCTCAGCCTCCACCCCGTGCTGGGCAAGATACCGCTTCGTGAGCCCGACCGCTTCGGTGGCAATGCGCTTTCCCTGCAAATCCTTAACCGATTTAACGGGTGAATCATTGTGAACCGCCAGCACCCAGCGCACCGGCCTCATCCCCTGCTTGGCATAAATCAGGTCCGCCACCTCATGGACATCCGAGCCATTCTCCTGAATCCAATCAAACCCGGTGATGCCGGCATCCAACACTCCCAGCTCCACATAACGGCTGATTTCCTGGGCCCGGATCAAACGTCCTTCAATTTCAGGATCATCGACACTGGGCACATACGAACGGGAGCCCACAGACACCTTGAAACCGGCCTTCTGAAACATGGCAAATGTAGAGTCCTGAAGACTACCTTTGGGTAAACCTAATATTAATTTTCTCATACTCATGCCTTTCATCCATCCCCCCCTTGACATTCGGGGTAAAAGCGGGTGGATACTAGGGGAAGGAGGGGTCTGTCGTCCATCATTATCTTACGAAGGTCCCAACGGGCGTAACTTAACCCGCCGCCCACTGACTTCAAGCCGGCGCTCCGCGAGCAACCCGAGCGCCTCGGGCAGGGCAATATGTTCCTGGACCTGGATGCGCGCATGCAGGGAGTCCGGCGTGTCTGCATCCAATATGGGTACGACTTTCTGTAAGATGATCGGGCCGGTATCCGTACCGGCATCTACGAAGTGAACGGTACATCCTGCCACCTTGGCCCCATATTCGAGCGCTTGCGTCCAGGATTCCATACCGGGAAAGGCCGGCAACAACGCCGGATGAAGGTTGATAATCCGGTTGGGAAAGGCGGCCAACAGCCCACCCTTGATGATCCGCATAAACCCCGCCAGCACTACGACCTCAGCCCCATAGCGGCGCAAGGCGTCGAGGTATCGGGCTTCCCCTTCCCCATCCAGCTTCGTCTTGTAGGGGGTCGCACTGATATATTCGGCCACGACCCCTTGCTGCCTCGCCCGCTCCAGAATAAAGGCATTCTCAACATCCGACAATACACATACCACCTGAGCGTTCAGCCGCCTGGCCGCAATGGCATCAAATATAGCCTGGGCATTACTTCCCTTGCCGGAACCTACAATCGCGATCTTCAAAATGGACTCGACGTTCATAGGGGCCATGATAAATGGCGCCCTCCCTCCTGACAAGCTCAAGCTTGAGCAGACTCGGTTTGCCATCCGCACGGCTATTATGATAGTTTCACCGCTTCAAAACAGAGGTCAAACATGATCCAAAAAGAAGTTAAGATCATTTTCGAGCCGTCCGGCCGGACGGTTTATGCGTTGCCGGGAACCGTTCTCCTTGAGGTCGCCGCGCGCGCGGGCTTCATTATCCACACCCCCTGCGGAGGAGCAGGGAAATGCGGGAAATGTATCGTCCGCATCCGCCACGGGAAGTGCCCACCCACCGCCGAGGAATCCGCCGTTCTGGGCGAGCACCGCGCCTCCGAGGGATTCCGGCTGGCCTGTCTTGCCCGTGTCACAGGGCCCCTGACTATTGAAATCCCGGCCACCTCGTTGTTTCAGTCAGACCAGAAAATCCTGACCACCGATGTCGGAGGTCACATGACGGTCACTCCGCGCGTCATTAAAACCTATGTTCAGCTTCCGCCTCCGGGGCAACATGATTCAGGATCTGACCTGGAGCGCCTGCGTGCGGTCATTGGGAACGGACTGGTATGCCTCTCCGCCTTGCAAACGTTACCGGACGTCCTGCGCGCATCCTCTTATAAAATCACCAGCGTGCAGGTGGATGGGGAATTGATCGCGGTTGAACCCGGCGACACCACCATGGACTGTTTCGGAGTGGCGTTCGACATCGGCAGCACCACACTGGTCGGGACCTTGGTCAACTTGACCACCGGCGAGGATGTGGCGGTGGCGGCGCGCGTGAACCCGCAAACCTCTTTCGGGGATGATGTGGTTTCCCGTATCCAGAAATGCCGCGACGAGCCCACAGGACTTTCCCAACTCCACGACGCCGTTCTGGATGGCGTCAATAAAATCATTGATGAACTGGCCCGGAAAGCCAGGATTTCATCTCACCACATTTACGAGGGGGTGTTCGCCGGCAACACCACCATGCAGCAGATCCTCTGCGGAATCAGCCCCGCCGCCCTGGGAGAACTGCCCTTTATGCCCGCCTTCCGGGAAGCGCTGGAAGGAGACGCCAGCGAGCTCCGGTTGCATCTCCATCCCCGCGCGAAATTCTATGTTTTCCCGCAGATCGGAGGCTTTGTGGGGGGCGACACCACCGCCGGAATCCTGGCCACCCGGCTTGACCAGGCCACAGGACCGACCCTCCTTGTGGACATCGGTACGAATGGTGAAATTGTCCTGGCCCATGAGGGGAAACTACTGGCCACTTCGGTCGCGGCCGGTCCCGCCTTTGAAGGGGCCCGGATCACGAATGGCATGCGGGCAACACACGGGGCCATCGAGAAAGTCATTCTTGACGGAGATGTCCGCCTCAACGTCATCGGCAATACCCGGCCTTCAGGAATTTGCGGAAGCGGCCTGATTGACGTCGCGGCTGAGCTGTTGCGTACGGGACTGATGGATTTCACCGGCCGGATTCTGCCCCTCTCCGAAGCTCCTTCCACCCTGGCCCCCGCCCTGCTTGCCAGACTGGTTGAAGAGAATGACTCAACCCATTTTCTCCTGGCCTCGGCAGAGGAGTCGGCGACCGGGTCACCCGTCTTGCTGTATCAGCGGGACATCCGGGAGCTCCAACTGGCGAATGCCGCCATTCGCGCTGGGATCAACATCCTCCTGAAAAATGCAGGACTCGAGCCGAACCAGCTTGAAGCCATCCTCCTGGCTGGTGGTTTTGGTAATTTCATCAGACGCAATCATGCCCGTCGGATCGGGATGCTGCCCCCCATCCCCTGCAGCAAAATCAGGTTCGTGGGAAATACCGCCTCCTTTGGCGCCAAACGGGCACTCCTGTCATCCTGCGAAAAACGCATGGCGGCGACCTTGCTCGAAACAGTGCGGCATGTGGACCTCTCGCTGGATCCCGAATTCCAAGCCGAATTCAGCAATGCCATGCTGATGCCGGAAGAAGACAGTGAGCAGTGAACATCAGGCAGTAGTCACCAGATAGAAGATCGCGAAATTTTGCCTAATGCGTGTTGCCTACTGCTAACTGCCTACTGACTACAGCGTTGCACCAAAAGCCATGGTGGCGCCCAACTCTGTCGCCAGTTGCTTCACGAACTCCTTACTGACAGGGGCGTTCAGCCTGAAGATAGCCAGGGATTGATCCGTCGGGGCATGATGCGAATGGCGCACATCCTCAATGTTCAGTTGCGCCTCTGCCAGAGCCGCGCCGATGCGTCCCACCACGCCGGGCCGATCCTTATACTGGAAACACACCACATGCCCATTAGGCTCAAAGTAGAGCTTTTCAAACTGATTGATGCGGGAAATCATGATCGTCCCCTCCGCCACGGTGCCGCGCACACTCACCTGGCGCAAGGTTGACACATCGAGGGATCCCATCAGGTCAACCGTCATGGAACTGGCAAACCCTTTTCGCTCATCGGTATCCCGGCTCTGGTAGTTCACCCCGCGGCCTTCCAGGAACTTCTCCGCCGCCTTGGCATCCATCGAACACTCGATCTCCTTCCACAGGGCGGCCACCACGGGGACAATCAACCAATCCCGGAACGGCTTGAGAGCGCCATAACAACTGGTCTCAATCTGTTTCAGGTTCGTTTCTCCACCCAACGCCAGACCCGCTACACGGCCAATGGTATTGGCCAGGTCGCAGTAGGCCTGATCCAAGCCCTCAGGGATGTCACGGTTGACGATATAGGAGGTTATTCCCTTCTCGTCCAGTTCGACCAGCTGTTCGGCCGCGCGTTTGGCTGCCATCAGGTTGGCTTCTTTCGTGCTCGCCCCCAGATGAGGGACCATAATATCGGCGATATCGGCCACCGATTTCGGACCCGCCTCATCCTTGGGATAGACATCATTCAGGAAACGCAACCCCTTCTCGGCCTTGATCAAACGCAGGGCCGCCTCATCCACCACACCGGCGCGGGCGCAATTAATCAGGGTTGCCCCCTTCTTCATTGAACCCAGCAGCTTGGTGCTGATTATTTTTTTTGTTTCCGCCGTCTCAGGGATATGTAGCGACACATAATCTGATTTTGTAAAAAGGGTTTCCAGATCCACCAACTCCACATCCATTTGCTCCGCGCGTTCGGACGAAATCAAGGGATCATAACCGAGGAATGTGCAGCCAAAGCCCGACAAGCGCGTTACCACAAGTCGGCCAATATTTCCCAAGCCGACAATCCCCACCGTTTTACCAGCCACCTCACGCCCCATAAACGCCTTTTTCTCCCACTCCCCAGCCCGGCATGAGGCATCGGCTTTGATCAGGTGGCGGGCATCCGCCAGCATGAGCGCAATCACTTCTTCGGCAACCCCGTTCGAGTTGGCCCCGGGCGTGTTCATCACATCCACGCCCTTCTTGCGTGCATGTTTGGTATCAATGGTATTGTACCCGGCCCCGGCCCGGATCACGACCTTGAGCTTCGGCAACGCATCCATCAACTGGGCCGTCACGGCCTCGCTACGAACGATCAAGGCATAGGCATCCGGGTGTTTTGCACACAAGGCCGCGATGTCTCCATTATCATCCTGAAACACCTCGTAGTGCCCGTTGGCCTTTAATAAATCCTGGGCAATTTTATCAAGTTTGGTCGGGATCAATACTTTCTTCATCGTTACGCTCCTGAATCATATTCGTTCGCAGAAAGCAACCATTATACAACTTTACGCCACCAGATCAAGAAGCGGTTCAAGCACCCATGCTCATCGCGCACACCGGACGACACGTCGATCGTCCCTCCAAGAATGAAATCAACCGTTTCCTGATTGTCGGGCTCCGTCCCGACCGCATGGAGTATGGCGATGGGGGTTGATTTACTCCCGACGCTGCCCCTTCGGTTTTGCCGGAGGCCTCGGGGTGAAGCACAAGGCCACGACATCTTTGAACGTTGCCACAAAATGCGGATTCAGACCCTTGCGAATATGCGCGGGAAGTTCCTCGAAGTCTTTCTGGTTCTCTTTTGGAAAAATCAGATCATTCACGCCCGCCCGTTTCGCGGCGATGGTCTTTTCTTTCAAGCCGCCAATTGGCAGAACAAATCCGGTCAAGGTCAATTCGCCCGTCATGGCGTAATGGGCACGGATCGGCTTTTTGATTGCCAGGGAATACAACGCCGTAGCCATGGTGATCCCGGCCGAAGGGCCATCCTTGGGGGTAGCCCCCGCCGGCACATGAAGATGGATGAAATTCTTCTCGAAAAACTCCTTCGCCTTGTGGTTCCCTGTAAGAAATGACCGGACATAGGTGTAGGCAAGCTCCGAAGACTCCACCATCACATTGCCCAGCTGCCCGGTCTGCTTGAAGCCAGGATTTTTTGACTCAACCTGAGTCGCCTCCACGTACAAAGT
>JBIKMI010000264.1:0-3900 GCA_044359285.1 Kiritimatiellia bacterium | reverse complement strand
CCCGCAACATTCTCTTTGCCTGTTGGAATTCTCTGTGACTCGGTGTCTCAAGCCTGGTACTCCAGGCGGGTGGTAAGGCATTTTGCATCGTGCGGGAATGGCTACTATTTAGTGGCCGGAGTAATAATTAAGAGCTTTACTGCTTTATCTGCAGGCCGTGATAATTGCAGCGCGACTTAAGTGTGCATTCGAGAGTCAAACCTACCCGTTCAACTGCTCTTTTTAGGTTCATTCTCTCTGACCTGCAGTCTGGCGGTCAATCAATTCCTGCAGACGTTTTTCCTCGTCCGGCTTCAAAGCCCGCTCGATCCAGCGGATCACCTGCATGTTCAGCGGGCTCAGGATCAGAGCGACCAGGTTGGCGATCCCCAGAATGTACAGTTCATACGACAGGCCCAGGTTGATGATCCATTGCGTCTGGAGCCAGGTCGTCGGGAAAGAGGCGAGGCCGGTCAGCGTACCAACCATCATGATGCCGTGATGCGGCAGACCGAAGAACGTCTTTTCTCCGCGTTCGTGCGCGCGGATATCCTTGAAGATCTGCCAGACCTGAACCAACGAGGCGACCGTGATCCAGAGTTTGAAGGGCCACCACACATGGGCATACCACCGGGCGATTTCCCCAAGCTTCTCGGAGTGATACATCTCGTAGGTGAAGTACGCATACAGCGCCAGGTTCATCGCCAGGGCGACAAGCCCAAGGTACAGGGCCGCCCGCAGCCAGCGCGGAACGGACGACACCGACTTGAAGTCCCCGGCCGGCGGCTCCCGCCCCTCGGGCAACCAGGGCGCCGGCGCCTGGTAATGCTGATCGCCGCCGAGCCGCAGCCACTCGCGATAGGCCATACAGGTGATAATGGCACCCATGATGCTGAACACCCCGCCCCACAGGAAACCGAACCGGTAGACAAAATCGGGACCGAAATTCGCGGCCAGACTGGAGCCGCTCAATAACCACCGGATTAAATCAAGAAACAGGCCGGCCAGGACACCGGCCGATATCCTGCCGATCGCCCGGATCACGGAACTCGCCGCGCAGAACTGCCCGTACAGCGACCGCGGCATCAGCCGCATGAACATGGCAATCCCGCAGAGCCCCCCCATGGCGGCGGAAAATTGCCCCGCAATGCTGCCAATCAGGGCCGGCCAGAACATCACCGCCGACGGCAGGGTGATGAAGAGCCATATCCAACCATTGAAGGCGCCAAAAGCGCCCCCGATCGCGTTGTAGGTCGAGATACGCAGCGGATGCCAGCGGTCAACAAACACCGACGCATAATACGTCGCGATCAGGCCGCCGAACATGCCGACCGTGCGGAGAATACCCTGCTGCTTCAACGTCAGGTTCAACTGCTGGTTGGTGAAGACCCCGAAAATCGCCATGCCGCCCGCCAGCGCACCAATGCCGCTGATGAGGTAGAAATACCAGTAGAACTTGCACGAAAACGATTCCTTGCCGATCGACTTGAGCTTGCCGAAGAAACCTTCGTACTTCTCCTCTTCGGGCGGGGGCGGATAGGAGCCCTCCTTCACCTTCAGGCACATAACGCCCATCCCGATGAAATAGAGAATGGCCGCCCCCGTGATGATCGGGCGGAAATACTCGATCGAGTGCTCAAACAGGAACCAGTTGTAGATGCCCCCGACAATGCTTCCCACGATCTTGAAATACCCGTTGAACCGGCCCAGCATTTGCGGCGGCACGACATCATTGAACAAGTACCAGTAAACGGAGTTGACGAATTGATCGAAGAAATGGAAGGAGATCATGAAGACCACGATCACCGCGACGGTGAGCGTGGTGGGCGTAAACGAGTGCGCAAACGGCATCACCTTTTGAAGGAATTGTCCGATCTCCGCGCTCCAGCCGATGCACGCGAGGCTCAGGGCTTGAAATGGCAGCGTGTACCAGATGAAGGGAATGCGCCGCCCCATGGGGCCGCGGTAGCGGTCGCTCTTGTAACTGACCACGGTTCCCACCGTAATGTCGAAGACGCCCGGAATGGTGGTCATCACCAGGGACATCAACACGTTGGAAACCCCCAGCTCCTTCAACTTCAGGGGCAGGATGTTGGGCAGCACAATCTCCATCATGGAGAAACAGAAATCCCCCCACAGCAGCCATCCGAAAACCGCCACCAGCGTCTTCCGCGTATAGACCAGCGAACCGCAGCGGTAAGTCGTGGCAGGTGGCGATGGGGAGTCAGACAATTGTTCGTTGCGGTCTGATGTCATTGCTTATTACTCCATACAATTACGCCTGATAAAGTGATACAGATGTCAGACACTATCAGGACGCAAGGTTGACCGTCAAGATTCTTGCCCGAAATATTATTGTCAATTAGACCGATTCCAGATGCGGACCGGGCAGGCCTGTATCGTAGCTCAACAGGGGCTGCTCATCGCTCTCGATGCCGCGATGGCGGTTGCACCGGCTGTAGTGCCAGGTGGCAGGGGGCGCATCCATGCGCCACGGACGGCGATGCCAGTGGATGCCGCGGAAGGGATCGCGGGTCTCATTCATCCAGGCGATCAGCCGCTCGTGCAAAGCGTCGCGGTCCGCACGGTGGGCGGCGGACACGATGAGATTCCGCATCTCGTGCGGGTCGTTGGCCAGATCGTAGAACTCGTCCGTCCCCAGGAGATTCACCACGAGTTTGTAGCGGCCATCGCAAACGGCCCGCACCGGCTCGAAGCCGCCAAACCCGTCGTGGTCGGTTTCGTAGCGGCCGTATTCCATGAAGACCGCGTCGGCGAGGCGCCGGGCCGGGTCGCGGACCGCGGGCAGGAGGCTCGCGCCTTCCAGCGTGTCGGGCGGCGGAATCCCGAAGAACTCCAGCACGGTCGGCGTCAGGCTGATGTGCGACACCGGGTGCGGGGACACCGCCCCCGCCGGCGCCTGGCCGGGCCAGCGCACGATGAAGGGCACGCGGGTGATTTCGTCATACATCGCCGGCCCCTTGATGTGGAGACGGTGCGACAGGGCCATGTGGCCGTGGTCCGAGGTGTAGGCTACCAGCGCGTCCGGGCACGTCTGGTCCACAACCTCCAGAACCCGGCCGATCTCGTGATCCACGAACTCGTTGCTCCCGAAGAAGGCGGGATGGCGATAGGCCAGATTCCCGACATCCTTGCCGCGCGTGGCCACTTCCGACCAGACCCGGTGATGGTCCGGCTTGCCGGAAAGATCGTCCTGCAGGTTCGGCCCGCCCGGGAAGGTGTAGTCCTGATAGCGATCGCTGTATTCCTTGGGGCAGAGGCATGGCCCGTGCGGTTCGTCATACGAAACCACGAGGAAAAAATCCCGGTCTGCATGACGGCGGATAAAATCCATGGCCCGGTTGGAGCAGCGGTGGGCGAAGGTGAATTCCGCCGGAACGCCCTCCTCCACCGTCTCCTCCCGGCGGGAGCGGACCCGGTCTTCGGGCGACAGTTCCTCGAGGTAGTTGCGCATGTCATACCAGACGGCCGGATCCCAGCCCGCCGGGGCCTTCCCCGCGCCGAAGTAATCGGTGTTGTCGAGATGCCACTTGCCGATGTAGGCCGCGTGGATGCCGGCCGCGGTCAGCCGCTCGCCGACACTGCGCACACCCTGGCCCAGCGGCAGGTTGTTGGACCAGCAACCGTTGCTGTGGGGCCAGGTCCCGGTGAAGAGCGCCGCCCGCGCGGGAGTGCACAGCGGCTGGCAGTCGTAGGCGCGTTCGAAGCGGACCCCGTCGGCGGCCAGCCGGTCGAGGGTGGGTGTCGCCAACCCGGTATGCCGGTAGGCATTCACCATATCCCACCGCTGACTGTCGGTCATGATCACAACCGCCTGCCGGCGGCCGTTGGAAGCGCGATCATTACTCATAAACCACAATCCCTTCGTCTACTTTATTGGATGGCCAAAACGGAACATCG
>JBIKMI010000263.1:0-3915 GCA_044359285.1 Kiritimatiellia bacterium | reverse complement strand
CCTGCGGTGACTTGGCGTATCACGTCCTGGAGGTCATGCATGCGTTTGAGAAGTCGTCTGACACGCAGAAGCATGTCCACATCAAGTCCAGACCGAAACAACCCGCCGCGCTGCCACTCGGCTTGATTAGTGGCCGTCTCGACGCCTGATCCGGAGGAACAACCACAAGACCGAGCGGCTCAAGGACTTGTTCTCTGGGGCCATGCAGGCGGGCTGGGGCGAGGAAGACTTTGCGGTGCTCTATCGTTTGATTGCCGGGAAATCGAAATCCCCGTAACGCTTTGACCAAGCGGTTGAGCAGGGGATGATTCACGGGGTCCAAAACCATCCGCGACTCAACTCCCGCTGTTGCAGGGCGCCGAGCGAAGGATGGTAGAAGTGCAGGGATTCGAACCCTGGACCCGCTGATTAAGAGTCAGCTGCTCTACCAACTGAGCTACACTTCCGCGATGCCCGGTCCGCAAGCGGGACCGGTGCAAAAAAATGGAGCGAGCGAAGGGATTCGAACCCTCGACAATCACCTTGGCAAGGTGACACTCTACCAACTGAGTTACGCTCGCGTAAGAAAACGTGGGGGAATCTATCAGTTCCAGGAATTGATTCAACTCTTTTTTATCATCATCTGTAAAGCGGTTTCACTTCCCGGGGTTCCGTCCGCTTATTTATCAGCTCAAGGGTGGCCCGGGTAATCACGTCCAACTCCACTTTCGCCGTGTTCCAGACCATGTCGTAAAGCAGGGGATCATCGATGTCGCGGTTGAAAAAGACCTTGATCAGCTTCTTGCGATCGCGGTCCTGGCTCTTGACCTGCTCGCGTGCCTCTTCCTTATTGATCTTGAAGCGCTTCATCGTCCAGACGATGCGATGGGGCTCCGGGGCAACCAGCCGGATGTGCACCCCCTGTGGCAGGTCAGCCGTGATGAGGGAGCCGCCCCGCCCGACAATAATCACCTTGCCAATCAGGGCCAGCATGCGTACGACCTTGAGCGTCGTGCTGTGCAGGCTTTGCTGTTCGGACTGCCCGGAATAGAGGCTCTCGATGTAGTCGTTGAATTGAGAGCGGCTTTTTTCGGCCATCAACCCTTCCATGTCCTTTTGGAGGAGCGGATCGCGCGCGACCAGTTCACAGAGGTCCCGGTCGAATACGTGCCACCCTTCAAAAAGCGGAGTGTTACGGTGCTTCAGGAATTCGGTGAGAATCACATAGGATAACAGGTGCCCTCCCGCGCCGGACTGGCGGGATATGGTGACGAAGGGAAATCCGTATTCAGGAAAGTCATTGAAATCGCGCTTCTCGCTCAAGAACTTTTGGATCATCTGCAGGTGTTTCATGATCGTTTCTCCTCTCTGGTTGTAGTATTGGACGAGGGGGACAGTCCGTCAATTTAAAAAGAGATTGAACTCCACTTGCCTTCAGGATTCGCTCCATGTATTCTCCCGCCATGCTTCAGACGCTACGAGTGAGAAATCTGGCCCTGGTGGAGGATATTTCCGTCGAATTCAAGCCGGGCTTGAATGTCATTACCGGAGAAACAGGGGCGGGTAAGTCGGTGATTATCGGTGCGTTGGGCCTGTTGCTCGGGGAACGGGCGGATAAAGGCCTGATCCGGGCAGGCACGGAGCAATGTCTCGCCGAAGCGGTCTTCCAACTGGGCGATTCCCGCGCCGTGGATGCCATTCTGGATGAGGTCGGACTTCCGCCCTGCGAGGGGGGGCAGTTGCTTATCCGCCGCACGCTGCCGGCCACGGGCACGGGCAAGAATTTCATCAACGATAGCTCCTCCACAACTCAAGTGCTGAAGCGGCTGGGGGAGCATCTGGTCGATATGCATGGCCCGTATGATCACCAGTCGTTGCTTAACACCGATTTCCAGCTGGATATCCTGGACGCCTTTGGCCATTTGCAGGCGGCGCGTGCCACCTATGAGGCCGCCTATGCCGCCTACCGCGAGGCACTCGGTCAGCGCCGGGAATTAGCGGGCGCCAGTGAGCAGGAGGTCTCCCAGCAGATCGAACTGCTGGCGTTTCAGGTGAAGGAAATTGAGGACCTCGCTCCGGTGGTGGGTGAGGATGACGCGCTTGTCCAGGAACAGGTTCAGGTGGCCAATGCCCAGCGGATTCTTGAACTGGCCGGGGGGATTCAAAGTGCGTTGATGGAGGGGGATTCCGCCGCCTTCAATGGATTGGCCTTTGCGCATAAGGGGCTCACCGAACTGGCCAGCTTGATCAGCGCGGCCGGCGAGTGGAAGGAACAGGCCCATTCCCTCATGGTCCAGGCTCAGGACCTGGCTGAGACCGTGGAGCGGATGGTCCGCAATATCGAAGGGGATCCCGCCCGCCTGCAATGGCTGGAAGACCGGATGGCACTGTATCACCGGCTGACGCGCAAGTACGGGGGCTCGGTGGCCGCCATGCTGGAGCATCGTGACCGGGTCAAGGACCGGCTGAAGGATCTGGAGCGCCGCGGGGAACGCCTGCTGGAGCTCGATCAGGCGATTTCCGCGGCCCGCGCCAAGGTGGATCAGGCCGGCACCAAGTTGGGCAAGGCGCGGCGGCAGGCGGCCGCCACGCTGGCCAAAACGATTACCTCTGAATTAAAGGATCTGGGCTTCCCGCACGGGGTCTTCGGGGTGGAGCTGCAGAGTGTGGACCCGGTCCCGTCCGGCCTGGATGCGATTGAGTTTGTTTTCGCGCCGAATGCCGGGGAGCCCTCGCATCCCCTGCGCGCCATTGCCTCGAGTGGCGAAATTTCGCGGGTGATGCTGGCCGTCAAGGCGGTCCTGGCGGATCACGACCGGATTCCCGTGCTGGTCTTCGATGAGATTGACGCCAATGTCGGCGGGGCCATGGGCACGGCCATCGGGACCAAGTTGGGTAAAGTGGGGGCGCATCATCAGGTGCTCTGTATTACGCACCTTCCGCAAGTGGCCGTATTCGGTAAAACCCATTTCTCGGTTTCCAAGGAAGTGGCCGGCGGCCGGACCCGCACCTCGATCTCCTGCCTCACTCCCAATGAGCGCGTAGAGGAAGTGGCCCGGATGCTGGGCGGCCGCGATCTCACCAGTGTGACCCTGAAGCATGCAAAAGAGATGCTGAAGGGGAAATAGACCCACGACCCACGACCAACAACCCACGACTCTCCTAATTCCGCTCCACTGTTTCCAATACCAGTTCCACTTTGGCGAGGCGGCCGGGGGCTTGACTGGCGCTCAGCGTGCAGTCCAGAATGGCCCAGGGCGGGGTCGCCGTGGTGACGCCCTCCAGGAAACGGCCAAGCTCTTCACCGGTGATATCGATCAGCCCGATAGTGGCTTTGCGGGCCGTCCAGCCCGGCAGGGAGGGGTGCGTCTCCGTGGAGCGGGTGATGAGATTCAGGCCCGGTACCGTGCGGCGTGCTAATTCCCCGGGCGCGACCGGTGTGGCCGGGTATTGGGTGTACTGTTTCAGAATGCCACGGTGTTTGGTGGCAATGGCGCGCAGGGCCATCATCTCCTGGAGGTCATGCGCCTTTTTCTCCCAGATTTCCGTGGTACGCCTGAGTTGACCCACGGTCCGCAGGCTGAGCAGAAGGCCGAGGAGTAGGGCGAGCCCGGCCAGAGTCCAGAGGGTGCGCAGGGAAAGAGGGTTATTTTTCATGTGAGCGCCCCAGTCCGATGACGAATGCAACACGGTCCTCACCCGGAGGGAGGTCTTTCCGTTCCAATGTAGCGGCCCAACCCTGGGTATTCAGGCGGCGGCAGGTCGCTTCTGCCTGAGCCCATTTTGGCGCCGTGCCGTGGAGTACCCGGTTTTTCCGGCTCAGGCTCAGGGTTTCAACGGAGAGCCCCTCTTCCTGTGCCACGACGAGCAGATTTTTGAGCGCAGGAGCGATCGGGGCCTCCATGGCCGCGAGGAACGGCTCCATCGCTCTGGTCT
>JBIKMI010000039.1:0-14270 GCA_044359285.1 Kiritimatiellia bacterium | reverse complement strand
CGACGACCGTGCCCTCGTACCGTTTCAGCAGATCCACCAGCCACTCGATGGATTCCATATCCAGGTGGTTGGTGGGCTCGTCCAGCAGGAGGACATCGGGGTGGGCGAACAAGACCTGGGCCAGCAGCACCCGGAGCTTGAAGCCACCCTGCAGGGTGCTCATTTCCCTGGTGAAAACGTCTTCGGTAAAGCCGAGCCCCGCCAGCAGTTTGGACGCATCGGCCTCCATGGTATAGCCACCCGCCTGGCCGAATTCATCCTCGACCAGACCGCTGCGCTCATGTTCGGCGTCGGTCAGATCCGCTTTGGAATACAGGGCTTCCCGTTCCAGATGAAGATCCCAGAGCTTTTTGTTGCCCATGAACACGGTGTCGAGAATGGAAACATCGTCGAATTCGGCATGATCCTGCCGCAAATACCCCAGCGTACAGTCCCGGCCAATGGAGACTTCGCCCTGGCTGGCGGGAATGAGGCCCGCCAGGATTTTGACAAAGGTGGACTTGCCCGAGCCGTTGGCCCCGATCAGTCCGTAGCAATTCCCGGGGGTGAATTGAACGCTGACATCCTCGAATAAAATGTCAGGCCCGAATCTTTTCGTCAGCTTGGTTGTCGCAATCACGCATTCATTCCGATCTCAAAATTTACTCATAGGCCTCATGGCGGGTGTGGAGTGTGCCCGACCGCAGGACGAATCGCAAGTTTTTCTGCTGCCACCTTCTGCTTATGAGCTTGTGATGGGTCTCTCGACAGAGTAAAAAGGATGGAAGTTTTCCCCTTTTTCCCGATAGGGGCGTTGGTTCGCGTGTTTGAATAAGAAGGTGAGTGCCCATGACCAGTCCCGAGAATTTTCAAGATGACATTTTAGTGCGTATTGTCCGTGACCGGCGCAAGGATGTGGCCGCCGCGAAACGGGCGGTGGCCGTCAATGAACTCTATTGTCTCATTGAGCAACGGGTGGGCTATCGCAGTCTCTCCGCGGCGTTGAGGCATAGTCCTGTGCCCCGGATCATTGCCGAGGTGAAAAAGGCCAGTCCCTCGGCCGGTCCGCTTCGCGCCTCGTTTGATCCGGCCGCCCTGGCGCAAGCCTATGTTTCAGGGGGCGCGGCCGCGATCTCGGTCCTGACCGAGCCGAACTACTTTATGGGGTCGCAGGCCGACCTCAAGGCCGTGCGGCGCTGCGTTACGGTCCCCGTCTTGCGCAAGGATTTCATGGTGGATGTCTATCAGGTGATGGAGGCCGCCGCCTGGGGTGCTGATGTGATCCTATTGATTGTTGCGGCGCTGGCCCCGGGGCAGTGCGAGTTACTGTATAAAGAGAGCCGGGCGCTGGGGTTGGAGGTGATTGTGGAGGTTCATACGGCGGCGGAACTTAAGGTGGCGCTTGCCTGCAAAGAGGCCATCATCGGGGTGAACAGCCGGAACCTGAAGACACTGAAGACGGATTTATCGGTGGCGCATGATCTGGCTAAACTGATGCCGAAGGACCGCATTTGCATTGCGGAGAGTGGCATTAAAACGCGGGAGGATATTCTCAGGCTGCAGGAGGCTGGGTACAGGGGGTTTTTGATCGGTGAATCATTGCTCCGGGAGCCCTTGCCCGGTAAAGCGCTCAAAGCGTTGCGGGCCCCGGCGTGATGGGGCGGGGCTCATGCAGATCGGCTCTGGATAGGAAATTCCGTCATGTTCACGATAAAAATTTGCGGTCTGACCAATCTTGATGATGCGCTTTGGGCGCTGGAGGCGGGGGCGGATTACCTGGGGTTTGTGCTGTATCCCCGATCGCCCCGCGCGGTTACGGCCGCGACGCTGGCGCAGATCATCGATCACCTGCCTGACCAGGCCCGCCCGGTCGGCGTTTTTGTAAACGAGACTCCCGCGCAGGTGCGACAGATTGCGGCCGCATGCCGGCTGGCGGCGGTACAACTGAACGGGGATGAAGGACCGGAGGGGTTTCTGGATATGAATCTTCCCGTATGGCGTTCCGTGCGGTTGGAATCGGGTCTGTGGAGTCCTGCCCCGGCGCTCTGGACGGGCGCGCGGTTTGTGATGGACGCCGCTTCTCCCGCCTATGGCGGCACCGGATTAAAAGTGGATTGGGTGGCAGGACGGAGTTTTGCCTCCCGGCACCCGGCGATACTGGCGGGTGGCCTGGGGCCCGATTCAGTGGCGGAGGCCATCCGGCAGGTTCAGCCGGCCGGGGTGGATGTGTCAAGCGGGGTGGAGTCTTCTCCGGGAAAAAAGGATTTTCGTAAAGTGTCCGCCTTTATTGCCCGAGCCAGGGCGGCGGCAGGAATGATGGAATAAAGCGAGGAGTTGCCAGCATGAATGATTTAAAATCGGGGCCGGATGAGACGGGGCATTTTGGAATTTATGGCGGCCGTTATGTGGCGGAGACACTGATGCCGGCCTTAATCGAGGTGGAGTCGGCGTATCGGGCTGCTCAGGTGGATCCGGCCTTTGATTCGGAATTCCGCGACTTGCTCAAGAACTATGTAGGCAGACCCTCCCCTCTCTATTTTGCGCCGCGCCTGACGGAGGCATTCGGCGGGGCACGCATTTTCCTGAAGCGGGAGGATCTCAATCACACGGGCGCCCATAAGGTCAACAATACCCTGGGTCAGGCGATTCTGGCCCGCCGTATGGGGAAGCGGAAGCTGATGGCGGAGACGGGGGCTGGCCAGCACGGCGTGGCCACCGCTACGGTGGCGGCGCGCTTTGGCATGGAATGCGATGTCTATATGGGGGAGGAGGACATCCGCCGGCAGGCTCCCAATGTGAAACGGATGAAACTGCTGGGCGCGCGGGTGGTCCCGGTGAATAGTGGAACCCGCACTCTTAAGGATGCGATGAGTGAGGCCTTGCGGGCATGGGTGGCGGAGGTCGAAACAACCTTCTATGTCATTGGCACGGTGGCAGGGCCGCATCCGTATCCCGAGATGGTTCGTGATTTCCAGAGTGTCATCGGAATCGAGGCGCGGGCCCAGTTCCTGGAGCAGACGCAGCGCCTGCCGGATATGGTGATCGCCTGTGTGGGTGGAGGAAGTAATGCCGCCGGAATTTTCTACCCCTTTATCAAGGATGCCGGTGTCAAGCTGGTCGGGGTTGAGGCGGCCGGCCACGGCCTGGCGTCGGGGCAACATGCGGCCAGTATCGAGGCCGGCCGGGCTGGGATTCTGCACGGCAGCAAGTCCTATGTCCTTCAGGATCCGGATGGCCAGATTGTGAACGCCCATTCCATCAGTGCCGGTCTGGATTACCCCGGCGTGGGCCCCGAACATGCCTTCTGGGCGGATATGAAGCGGGTAATTTATTCAGGGATCACCGACCGCGAAGCGGTGGCCGCTTTCTATGATGTGACGTTGCTCGAAGGCATCATTCCTGCGTTGGAGTCCAGCCATGCGATTGCGGAGGCGAGGAAACGTGCCCTTGAGATCGGGAAAGACGGCGCCATTGTGGTCTGCTTGTCCGGCCGCGGGGATAAAGACCTGGAGAGTGTTCTCGACTATCAGCGCTAAATTGACAAACGGGTAGGGAACTGGCAGGATTCAAACAACTTATGGCAAAACGGGAAGAACAGGGCGAGCCCCATCGAATTGTATTGGGCGTGACCGGCTCGATCGCCGCCTTCAAGGCGGTTGAGTTGATGCGGCGGATGCAGAAAAAGGGTTGGGCCGTTTCTGTTGTCATGACGGCCGCCGCCACCCGGTTTGTTACCCCGCTCACCTTTCAGACCCTGTCCCGGAATACCGTTGGGTTGGGACTGTTTGATGAGGTTGACGGCTGGCATCCTGAACATATTTCCTATGCTGATCGTGCGGATGTGCTGGTGATTGCGCCCTGTACCGCCAACGTCATGGCAAAACTGGCGCAGGGCTTTGCCGACGATTTGCTGACCTGTACCGCGCTCGCGACCCGGGCGCCCCTGGTGATTGCTCCGGCCATGAATGACAATATGTGGGCCCATCCGGCAACCCGGGCCAATCAAGCGCTCCTTCAGTCCCGCGGGGCCACATTTATTGAGGTCGGATCAGGAGCGCTGGCCTGTGGCCGGGAGGGGGACGGACGTCTGGCCGATCTTTCGGACATTATTTCGGGTGTTGAGGCGGTATTAACCGGAGCGCTGGCGCAAAGAGGAGTGAGCATATGACAAAAAATGTATTGATTGCCCTGTTGTTGATCGCTTTGTCGGTTGTGATTATGATTTTCACCAAGGGCGATTCGCCGGTGAATCTGGTGTTTACGGTGATCAAGCCCGCCGCATCCCTGGTGTACCTCTGCTTTACCGCTCTGGGTGTGACTATAGGCATCCTTCTGAAATAATGATTTTATGAGTGAATTTGTAATTCCTGGATTTGAGCTCATCGAGAAGGTCGGTGAGGGTGGCATGGGGCAGGTTTGGAAAGCCCGTCAGGTCTCCTTGGATCGCCTGGTGGCGATTAAAATGCTCCCGCCCCGGTTGAGCCACGATACTGAGAGCATCAAGCAGATTCTGAAGGAGGCCCGGACCGCAGCCAGGTTGAAGCATCACGGTATTGTTCATATGTATGACGTCTGTGAGCATGATGGCCAGACCTTCCTGGTGATGGAATTCGTGGAGGGGTATAACGTCGGGCAATGGCTGGCACGCAAGAAGGTGCTCTCCTACAAGGATGCGTTGGCAGTGATCGAGTCGGTGTCCGTTGCCCTCAAATATGCCTGGCGGGAGACCGGTCTGATTCACTGCGATCTTAAACCTGAAAACATCATGGTGGATATTGATGGCACCGTCAAAGTGGCGGATCTCGGTTTATCGCTGACACGGGAGTCAAAAAACGAGATGCTTCAGGAGGGCGATGAAATTACCGGCACACCGGGGTACATCTCGCCCGAGCAGGAGCAGGGGCTTGCGCCATTGGATTGTCGGACGGATATTTATTCCCTTGGGTGTTGTTTGTATCAGATGGTGTCCGGCGTGCGCCCCTTCCAGAATTTATCCGATAGTGACGCCATGCAGGCACAGGTGACCTCGCAGATTCCGGACCCGCGTGATTTCGTGCCGGAGATCCCGGCTTCCGTTTGCGGGTTGATAGAGTGGATGTTGATTAAGGATTCCGCACATCGTCTGGCGGATTGGGATGCTGTCTTGAAGGAATTGCACCGGGCCATGAAGAGCCCGATGTCAACACGGGAAGCCGCCCCTGAAGGGGCCAGTACGATGCGGCGGCGGCATCAGGTCGTTACCCCGGTTCCGGGCATTCAGCCTGAGGTGAAGACGTCGACAGGGATGCGTATGGCCATGATCGTGGGCATCGGAGCTTTCATTGCGACCATCCAGTTGGCTGGGATATGGTGGTTTTCGCGTGAGAAAGCGCCGGAGTCGCCGATCTCGGCTCCGAAGTTGATCGTGACGGTTCCTACCAATGCGCCTACGGTCGCGCCCGCCCCTTTGGAGGTTCCGGTCGCTCCTGTGCCTAAGGTCGCTCCCAGCCCTGATAAAGCCATAGCCCGGGCCATTCAGGGGATCCGCAAGGAAGTGGATTCCTACATTGACGCCGGAAAGCTGGAGGAAGGGATCAAATGGCTGGAGGCGTATGGTGGTAAATGGGCCGAGGAGACCCTGGCCATCCGTAAAGAACTGGCTGATATCTTGCGGGCTAAAAAGGCTGCACGGGATGAGGCGACCGCGGGAGAAACGGCCTGGAGTACCCTGCAGGAGGCGATGATCTCCTGTGTCTTGTCGGGTAAATACCCCGTAGCCAGCCAGTTGGTGGACGGGGCCTTGAAAGAGGGAAAACTGAAGAAGCACCTCGCGGAGGTGACCTTGCTGAAGGGGAACCTGGAGGATATCTGTGCCCTGCCGGATGCGGTGCTGCAAACCTTTGCGTCTAGTATTGGTAATGAGCTGTCCATTCAGCTCGTGCGGGGGCTTTTTCAGGGTCATTTAACGGCGATCCGGGACCGGAAACTGATCATGAAAACCATGGATCAGTCGGCTCAGGTTGATATCAAGTTCGATGAAATTTCACCGGCAGAACGTCAGTCCAGACTCATCGCGCTTAATCTTCCGCAGGGGTTTCTGGTCAGGGGTGTGGCGGCATATAATGCGGGGAAAATGGATGAGGCGGATGAGCTGTGGGCTAATAGCAGGACCCTGCTCGGGACGATGCTGATTGAGCGCAGGAAGGCTGATCAGGTTGCCGCTGCGCGGGCTTCCGCCATGAGCTCTGTCCGTGCCGGGGAAGAAAAGGAGATGCGTGCGGACCCCTCCTTCGTCGCCTTTGCGAAGCTTGTAAAAGGGGCGGGGATTGATTTGGAAGAATGTGATCTGGAGAAGATGAGGAAATCCATCGAGCAGGCCCCCATTAAACGGGAAGCCGCCTTGATCTCGGATCGGGGAATGGATGCCTTTTTGGTAACGCATGGGACCTCCCCTTTTGCCGACAAGCATGCGGATTTGATCTTAGCTTTCCAAAGCGCATGCGATCGGGCTTTGCGGTAGACCGGGCGCGCGCCCGTTTCAGCCCGGATATGTTGCACTTTTCAGGTCGGGTGATAATGCGAATGGGGGCTTCAGGATTCCCTTTTCGCATATAATGGCGCTAATCAAGTGCCCGGGCGTGACGTCAAAGGCGGGCGAATAGGTTTTGACTCCCTCTGGCGCCGTGCGCCGTCCGAATCCCATGGTGATCTCCTCGGCCGCCCGTTCTTCAATGGGAATATCCGCCCCTGTCTTCAAGGAAAAATCAAAGGTAGTACTGGGGGCCAGCACATAGAAGGGGATGTGATGCGCGTGGGCCAGCAGCGCTAAACCGTAGGTTCCAATTTTATTGGCCGCATCCCCATTGGTCGCAATGCGATCGGCGCCCACCAGCACGGCATTGATTGTTTTTGTTTTCATCACATGGGCCGCCATGTTGTCGCAGATGAGCGTGACATCGATGCCTGCCTGCATCAATTCCCAGGCCGTCAGGCGGGCGCCTTGAAGCAGGGGGCGCGTTTCATCCGCATAGACCCGGATTCGCTTATGTTGCTCCGTCGCGACATAGATGGGAGCCAGGGCCGTGCCATACTCGGCCGTGGCCAGACCGCCGGCGTTGCAATGGGTCAACACGGTGTCTCCATCCTTGAGAAGGGTGGCCCCATGCCGTCCGATGGCCCGACACATGGCGGCATCTTCATCCCGGATCTGAATGGCTTCCCGCACCAGTCGTTCCTTGAAGGCGAGGGGGGCGAGTCCTGTGGAGGCACGAATGACGTCCCGCATCCGGTCAAGTGCCCAAAATAGATTGACGGCGGTGGGGCGCGAGGTGGCCAGATAATCGGCCGCCAGAAGGGCGGCGGTCGCTAATGAAGGGGTATCCGCCCCCTGGTTCTGGATAGAGGTGGCCACGCCCATGGCCGCAGCAATGCCGATGGCCGGGGCCCCCCGGACTTGAAGGGTTTTGATCGCCTGCCAGACTGCCTCAACGCTCTGGGTTTTCACATACACCAGTTCACCCGGCAAACGGATCTGATCTACCATCACTACGGACCCGGGGATGAGGCTGGTTGCCGAGGCAGGATTCCAATCAATGGTGCGCAGTGACATAGTGTGGTAACTCCGGTTAGGGACGGATGACGAGCAGCATGGCAAGATTGATCCCGTTGAACAGGCTGTGCATGATAATGGGCACCCATAGGGAACGGGTATACAGATAGGCAAAGGAAAATCCAGCGGCGATGATCATCAAGGGAACGAAAGAGGGCAGGTGGATGTGGATGAGCGCAAAACCAAGTGAAATCAGAAAAATCCCTGAGCCTAGTCCGAATTTTCGCACGGCCATAGGAAGCAGGATGCCCCGGAACAGGCACTCTTCAAAAATAGGCGCCACGGCGATCGCAAAAACAAACATCACTCCCCGCAGCCAGAGCGGATAATCGCCGGAAAGGAGGATGGCGATATCCTGAAGATTCGGGGGATAGCCATTGAGTGACAAAATACCCTGTGAAACGAGGGAGCTGATCAGGATAAACGGGATGAGGGTCATGTAAAAAACCACCCCGTATTGGAGCAGTTTGGGTGTTAAGGGCGTCAGTCCTAAGGCGTCCCTCCAGCGCCAGCCGCGCGAATGGGCCAGCCACGCCATGGCGCCAAGTCCGGCGATGTCCAGCGTCAACCCTTGAATGATGAGCAGCGTTCCCTCGTGCGGATGATTCAGCAGGGCAGAAATGGACCAGCCCAGCCCGATCAGAAGACCGATGAGGCTGATGAGCGTCAAGCCTTCCCGCCATGTCCAGGGGCGTGAGCGGAGCCATGCGGCATGGCTTGCCCAGGGGACCGGATTCCTTAGAGTGCGCAAAATCAAAAGAGAGGCCGTTACGGTCCCCCCCAACAGCAGCAGGGCATATAGAAGCCCCATGATGAGGGCGGGCTGGAAGAGGGGGGAGTGTAAAATGAGCGTCTCGCCAGGCATATCTGTCAGGCTGTTGGGGTGCCACCGGGAATGGTCTCTGGCTCAATCGATTCGCGAATAACGTAGATGGGCTTTTGCTGAGCCTCGTGGTAGGTCCGGATCTGGAGCTCCGCCAGAAGCCCGATGGAAATAAACTGCAACCCGAAGAAAATTAACATAAAAGGGGTAATGACCCAGAAGGGGCGTTTGATTAACTCCGCGCAGAACTCTGTTCCGAAGAAAAGGTTCGCCATATTGGCGCCCGCCACGAAGAACAGCATCATGAGCCCAAAGGCTCCAAAAATCATGCCCCACTTGCCGAAAATATGAATGGGCCGTGTGCTGTAGCGCATCAGGAATTTGACCGTCACCAAGTCCAGAATCACGCGGAAGGTCCGGCCGATCCCGTATTTGGTGGTGCCGAATTGCCGGGCGTGGTGGTTCACCACCACTTCGGAAATCCGCCCGCCGACCCAGCTGGCCAGGGCGGGAATAAACCGGTGCAACTCACCGTATAGCTGGATGTTCTGAACAATTTCACGGCGATAGGCCTTGAGGGTGCAGCCGTAATCGTGAAGATGCACGCCGGTAATGTGGCTGATCAGGTAATTGGCAATCATGGAGGGGAGTCGCCGGTTGACATACGTGTCTTTGCGGTCCCGCCGCCAGCCGCTGACCACATCAAATCCCTTGTCTGCTTCGGCGAGAAGCAGGGGGATGTCCTTGGGGTCATTCTGGAGGTCGGCGTCCATCGTGATGATGATGTTGCCGTGCGACTCGTTGAAGCCGGCGCTCATGGCCGCGGTTTGTCCGAAGTTGCGGCGGAACTGAATCAGGTGGAGGCCGGGGTACCGGGCGGACAGCGCTTTCATTTTGGCCCATGACTGGTCTTTGCTCCCGTCGTCGACCAGCACAATCTCATAGGATCGCCCGGTGGCTGTCAAGGCTTCATGCAGCCGGGAAACCAGGAGTTCAACACTCTCTTCCTCGTTGAAAATCGGGACCACCACGGAAATCTCTGTCATAACGCTTCCTCATTTTTGTTAAACGCGGTTTTATATCACAGTTTGGCCATCCTGCCACGGATAAAGTCATTTCAGTCTCGACACGGAAAGACGGGCATCGCAGGATGTACTGCATGAGTCCAAAATTATCTCCAACCAAAGATGAGGCGCGGCCGGACCGCTGGGAGGAAAAGCTGGGTACATTGGCCCGCAGTCGTGGGGACAGTGAGGCTGTTGCTGCCCGGGCGATCCAGCTCAGCCGCCAATTGAATGTGGCCCCGTGGATTGCCTTGGGAATCGCCGAGCGCTTGATTTCACTTGAAGATGCCCGGATCCTGGATCAGGTGGGCCGGTGCAAGGAGCTGCAGGCGGCGATCCTGGACAAGCGTCGCACGCTGGCGGAGTTGCGCGTGATGATGCCTTATGCCGCCCATTTCCTGGCCGTGGAGGTGAAGGCATCCCTGAAACACGAGGCGGGTGAGATACGGGTGCTCATCCGTATCCTTGAATCCATTTTGAATGCGGAGCGCAACACCGATGTGGAGACGTTGTCCCTGAAAGTGCGGAGCCAGCCGCTTGAGAGCTATGCCGCCAAGGTGCGTAACATTCTGGGAATCATGCGCCGCACCCGCTGTGATGTGCGTATGGCGCAGGATGTCGAAGCGGGGCATGTGTCCGAGCAATTCGCCGCCGATCACAAAAAGCAGCGGCGCCGTCTGGCCATGGAGGAGTATCACAACACCCGTGGGGCGGCTTCCCCGCAGGCCCGCGATCACTGGTCGCCGCCGGGTTGAGGTGCAGGAAAAAGGGCGACCAGGTTACCCGGGTCGCCCTTCCGATTTCCTGCAGACGATCTTAGTTGATCTTCTTCATCTCCCGGCGCTTGGTAACGATCTCTTCGGCCAGCCCGAACGGCACGGCTTCGTAATGTTCGAAATGCATCGTGTACGAGGCGCGACCCTGTGAAATGGTCCGGACGACGTTGGAGTAGCCGAACATTTCGCTGAGCGGCACCATGGCGCGGATAACCTTGTATTCCGCCTGTTCATCCATGGAGTCAATGCGGCCGCGGCGCTGACAGACCGAGCCCGTGGCGGCGCCCATGTAGTCTTCAGGAGTGACCACTTCAACCGACATCACCGGCTCAAGCAGGTGCGGCTTGCTTTCCAGGAACAGCTTGTGGAAGCCGGCGCGGGCCGCTTCCGTAAAGGCGAACTCATTCGAGTCAACTTCGTGGTAGGACCCGTCGTACAAGACGACCCGCATATCCACCACAGGGAACCCGGCGATCGGGCCCTTCATCATCGCCTTGATCACGCCCTTCTCAACCGGCGCAATAAAGTTCTGGGGAATGCGTCCGCCGCGGACCTCATTGACAAACTCGAATCCTTCACCGGGTGCGAGTGGCTCCAGGCGCATGCAGACGTGGGCGAACTGACCGCGACCACCGGACTGCTTGACATGCTTGTATTCGCCATCGGACAGGCAGGTGCCCGTTTCGCGGTACGCCACTTCCGGGCGACCCACCTGGGCGACGACCCCGTACTCACGTTTCATCCGTTCCACGAGGACTTCCAGGTGAAGTTCACCCATGCCCGCGATGACGGTTTCCTTTGTTTCGTCGTCAAAACTGACCACGAACGTAGGATCTTCATCCGCCAGGCAATGCAGCGAGTGACTCAATTTCTCGTCATCCGCCCGGCTCTCAGGCTTGATGCTGATGGAGATCACGGGGGCCGGGAATTCAATGGACTCCAGGACGATGTTGTCGTTCTCGAAGCATAAGGTGTCGCCGGTCTTGGTCTGCTGCAACCCGACAGCCGCCACGATATCACCGCACCGGGCAATATCAATGGACTCCTGCCGGTTGGCATGCATCCGCAACAGACGGCCGATGCGCTGTTCCTTTTTCTGGGTGCTGTTATACACCGGCTTGCCGGAGGTGATGGAGCCGGAGTAGATCCGGATGAAAACGATCTTGCCCATGTGCTTATCAGCGGCAATTTTGAAGGCCAGCGCCGAGAACGGTTCGTTCTCGGAATGGATCCGGTGGATTTCCTTTTCATCCACGCGGCCGATCACCGGGGCGATATCCGCAGGAGAGGGCAGGAAGTCAACCACACCATCCAGAAGACGCTGCACACCCTTGTTCTTAAAGGCAGAACCGCAATAGATCGGGATGATCTGGCGGGCAATGGTGGCCTTGCGCAAGCTGTCCATGATCTCGGATTCCGACAGGTCGCCGGTCTCAAGGAACTTCTCCAGCAGGGTATCATTGACCTCCGCGCATTTCTCGACGAGGAAGGCGTGCCACTTTTTCGCTTCTGCCAGCCGTTCGGGGGCGATGTCGATTTCAGTCCACGTTTGACCGCGATCCTGCTCGTTATAGACAATTTCCTTCATCTTGATCAGGTCGATGATGCCTGAAAAGGTCTCTTCCTTGCCGATGGGAATGACGATCGGGACGCCATTGGCGCCCAGAATGTTCTGGATTTTTTCAACCACACCGAAGAAGTCAGCCCCCGTACGGTCCATCTTGTTGACGAACGCGATTTTCGGCACGCTGTATTTTTCACTCTGGCGCCAAACCTGTTCGGATTGGGGTTGAACCCCGCCGACGGCGCAGAAGAGGGCGACGGCCCCGTCCAGCACGCGCAGACTCCGTTCCACCTCGGCCGTAAAGTCCACGTGCCCTGGGGTATCGATCAGCGAAATGCGATGGTCGCGCCAGTGCGTGGTGGTGGCGGCGGAGGTGATGGTGATGCCCCGCTCCTGCTCCTGATCCATCCAGTCCATGGTGGCGGCGCCATCATGCACTTCCCCGATTTTGTGGGTTTTACCCGAGTAGAAAAGAATGCGCTCACTGCACGTGGTTTTACCCGCGTCAATATGGGCCATAATTCCAATGTTTCGAATCTGCGATAAACCAATCTTGTCGTCAGCCATAATGAGTTCCTCAAAGAATACACTACCCGCGAACTTTTCCCGGGTAAAATCGCGCGCACTATAGAGTTGATAGACGTTGATAATCAAGGAAAAACTCGCTAGATATGGCCCATGACTAAAGAACCCAAAGAGGGGTATTATAAGTTTTCCCCCAGATTCGTGGATACGGCGGTTTTTACGCCTTCCGTTCTGGCGGAACTCAACCGCTGGCGGGAACGGCTTTTTTCGCTCCAGTTGATCGGAATGTATCAGGCGGGCGATCTCAAAGGGGTAGGATATGGCAACCTCAGTGTGCGTTCGCCCGGCGGGTTTGTGATCACGGCCACCCGCACGGGTGGGTTGGAACATCTTGGCCCGCAACATTATACGGAAATTGTACGCGTTGATATTGCCCGCAATGCCGTTGAATTTCGTGCGGAATCACCGCTCACCACGCCGTCGGCCGAATGCATGACCCACGCGGCATTTTATCAGGCGGATCCGGCGATTGGGGCGGTGATCCATGTTCACCATCTGGATTTTTGGAAACGATTGCTTCATACCGTGCCGACGACGGCGCCGGAGGTCGCGTATGGAACGCCGGGAATGGCGCTGGAAATTCTCCGGCTCTATCGTGAAACCGATCTGCCGCGCCGGAAACTGGCCGCCATGGCCGGCCATGAGGAGGGGATCATTTCGTTTGGCTGTGATCTGGACGAGGCCGGTACGGAACTTTTGGGCTCATTCTGAATTCGGTCTCCTGAATCTTTTTTTCAGCACGGTCACAATCTGGCTGAGGAGCGGAGCGACGACAGCCAGAATTGTGTGGTTCGAGGATTATTGTTCTCTCTTGTTTGATTCCCAGAAACTACGAGGATTCAGGATTCGAGCCCCTCTATATTCCATGATGACCAACAAATCCTTATCTCCGGTGACAATGGCGTCTGCATTCCCTGGATAAACCGCCCCAAGAATCATCAGGTCATTGGGGTCACGACAGACCTTTTTGTCGACAGGTTCCGGTTCGACGATCTCGGCGCCGGCACGAAGCACTCTCAAATATTCAACAACAATGGGAAGAGGCACCTTGAGTTTGAATCTCAGTTTCTCCTCAATTTCCTTCAGGATACCTTCACATAAGATTATGCGATGATGCTCCAGGCAAAGCTCCATGATCGCCTCGCACAAGCCGCGAGAAGCGGCACCGGCGATGGCGACATTGGCATCAATAATGACTCTCATGACAAGGCCTTGAAGATGTCGTCATCCGTCAGAAGTCCTTGGGCTTCGGCAAAGGGGAGAATTTTTTTGCGAACTGATCGGAATTTTTCGACAGCGATATAGCGCCGAAGGGACTCTCGCACGATATCGCTGACAGCCTTATGCTCCTCCCGACAGATTTCATCGAGGTCGCTTTTCAGTAACTCTGGTAAACGAATGGTGAGTGTTGTCATAATCATTTATTCCCTTGTAATACAATGTAGTGCAACGCCCTTTATTTGTCAATTTTGATTACATCGAACGTTGGTGCTTTGGCTGAAGCGTGTCAGCGCCGATAACACAGTAGTGGGGGATCCCCTTGCCTTCATCCAACTCCTGAAGTCCCTTGTGAATTCCTGCGACAAAATTAATGCGTTCTTGAATGTCCGCCCAAGAGGCTTCCTCAGGGAGGTCTTCTATTGTATGAATCGCAATTTCTTTGACTGTCATGGTTTCAGTCTATCATTCTCAGATTTGTCCGCAAAAAATTCTTTGAAGGCCAACGTCAGCGTTCAGGCTGAGGCGCGCCAGGCGCGCCGATAGCCTGCGACGCTTGGTTCGACGCAGTGTTCGCTTGAACCCATGTCGTCTTGCCGGCCCACTTGCCATCAAACGCCTCATACGTGAATCGACCGGCCGGACTATACCACTGATTTGTGAGTGTCAGCAT
>JBIKMI010000227.1:0-4721 GCA_044359285.1 Kiritimatiellia bacterium | reverse complement strand
GGAGACACCACCACCAGTTTGTTCAGCTTCTTTTCAATCAAATATTTAGCGATCACCGGCGAGGCATAAAGATGATCCACCGGGATATCAAAGAATCCCTGCAACTGCTGCGCGTGCAGATCCATCGTCAGCAACCGGTTGGTTCCCGCCGCCACCAGAATATTGGCCACCAGCTTGGCCGTGATCGGCACACGGGGCTGATCCTTGCGATCCTGCCGCGCATAGCCATAGAAAGGCATGACGGCCGTAATCCGGGCCGCCGACGCCCGCCGCAACGCATCCACCATGATCAGCAATTCCATCAGGGTTTCATTCGGCGGGTGACAGGTGGGCTGAACAATAAAGACATCCCGCCCCCGGACATTTTCAAGGATCTTCACAGCCGTTTCGCCATCAGGGAAACGGCTGACCATAGCCTTCCCGAGCGGAATGCCAAGCGAGTCGGCAATATTCTGCGCCAACTTCGGATTTGCAGTACCTGTAAAAATCTTCATAAAAAGCTACTCATTCACACTCAACGCCAGATGGTTGCCCGACTAGGATTTGAACCTAGACTCTAGCCGTCAAAGGGCCGTGTGCTACCATTACACTATCGGGCAATATTTGCGCAACCTTCGTCCATAACCATGGCCCCAACTCACGCTTTACCTGCGATTCTATCGCCAGGGCTTGGTCGTGATGTGCGGCCACGGCAAAAACCGAAGCTCCGCTGCCCGACAACAATACCCCTATCGCACCTGCTGATTTCAGCCTCTCGGCAAGAATCGACAGGAGCGGATATTTGTTAAAAACCACCGCTTCCAGGGAATTCTGTAGACTGGCAGAAGCCAGTTTTACGTCTCCCCTTTCGAGCGCAAAGCACGCATTGATAAAGGTTTCTTGCGGCGAAGTCAACCCTGTTCTAAATCTCCGGTAGATATCCCGGGTGGGGACGTTAAAGCCGGGATTGACAACCACAATCCACCACTGGGCTCCCGCAGGCCAATGACAGGGGACCGGACGCACTTTTTCGCCCCGCCCCTCCATACACACCGGCTTCCCATAGACCATCGCAGGGATATCGCTGCCCAGCCGGGCGCCCAACTCCATTAATTGATCGGTTGTCAACCCCGTCCGCCAGAGCCGGTTCAGGCCCACCAGCGTCCCCGCCGCATCTGCGCTTCCGCCCCCCATGCCGCCCCCGATCGGAATTTCTTTCTTGATTTCAATGCGGGCACCCCCGGCATAACCGGTCACGTCGCGCAACAGCTGGGCCGCACGGGCAGCCAGGTTGTCGGCAGCTGCCGGCAGCAACCCGTGATTGCCCTCCGGCAACCCGGCCACCGCGCAGGAAACGTCAAGCCCCGCCCCACCGGTACAGGTAAGGGTGAGCGTATCATAGAGGGAGACGGGGACCACCAGGCTCCGGAGGTCATGATACCCGTCAGGCCGCTTCCCGAAGACCTCAAGGGTCAGGTTGATTTTGGCGGGAGCCAGGACCGTCACTGCGGCGGATTCACAAGCCGATATGTCATTCTGTTGCACCATGGCGCGGGCGGAGTTATCAAACCCCCCTGCCGGTGTCAAGAAAGGAGAAAACACGGCGGACGATCACCCCACCGGCTTGGGCAGGAATATCTCCTGAAAGAAGCTTCGCGCATACCGGTCTGTCATCAGCGACATGTGATCGATGATGATCTGTGACAAGGCCGGACGGTCCCGCTTGCCATACATCTTCTGGATGAAATGGTGGAGCTCGCGCACGGCCATCGAATCCTTATCGGCCGGCAATCCCCACCGGCTTTGGCGCCGGGAGGAAAGTTCCCGCAGCTCAAAGTCAAAAATACTGGCCAGCATGTTCTCCGCTCGCACCGCATATTCCTTCAGGAGTGGATGATAATAGATATTCTTGCAGTTATAGCGGTAGAGTTGGGTAAAGGCATCAAAAACATCATCCGAAAACCCGATGCGTTCCGGTGTTTTGAGATTGGTCCGGATCATATCCGTCACCAGGTTATTGATGATAGTCCGGTTATCGGCACCCAATACCCTGACGACCGCTTTCGGCAAAGCCGGCATCTTGCCAAACACACTCAAGGCATCCTCATAATCCCGTCCGGAATAGGCAATCCGGTCGGCCAGCCGCACCACACACCCTTCCAGGGTAAATGGAACCATCCCCCGGCGCTTGATCTTGTCGAGTGCCGGCCCCGGCTTGGCGCGCGGTCCCAGGTACTGCTCGGTGCTTTCGCCACAATGGCACACAATGCCGTCGCGCACCTCATAGGTCAGATTCAGCCCATGTTCTTCCGTGGAGGGCCGGAAGGCGAGCCGGTCCACCACGCGCAGGCTGTGCAGTTCGTGGGAAAAGGACTGGGATGCATCAATCCGCTTCCAGAGTTTATCCAGGGCGGTCTCCCCCGCATGGCCAAACGGGCCATGTCCCAGATCATGCCCAAGCGCAATGGCATAGGCCAGATCCTGATTCAGGCCCAGGGCCCGGGAAATGGTCTGCGCAATGGACGCCATATAGAGGGAGTGATCCACCCGCGTCGAGACATGGTCGCTTTCAGGCGAGAAAATCACCTGGGTCTTGTAGCGGAGGCGCCGGAACGCGGTGCAATGAAGGATCCGGTGGGCATCACGCTGGAAGGCCAACCGGATGGGATCTTCCGCCTCCTCGCGCTGCCGGCCTGAACTGGCCGAACTACGGGTCGCCAGGGGATGGTCCAATATTTTCTCTTCGCGCTCCTGAACAAGCTCTCTAAGGGTCTTCGTCATGCCCACACCTATATCAGTCCCGCCCTTGCTCCGTCCAGAAGGAACGTCCTTTATCACCGGTTCCGGGCTGGAAAGAATTGTGTCGCGCGCCCTGCCGTAGTGCCCGTGTGATTTTCGGCTTTTGTTCCATCGGGCGCATGTTAGTATTTGCCCCATGCGTCCCCTTATCACCGCCATACGAACCCTTACAATCCTCCCTGTGCCGGGGAGGGATGCCGCTAGCCTGGCGAGTGCCCTGCCCTTTTTTCCTGCCATCGGGGTCCTGATCGGCGTATTGATTGTCCTCTCTCTCTATGCGGCCAGCCTGACGGGCTGGATCCTGGGTGCCGGTGTGCTCGCCATGATCGCCACCGTCTGGCTCACCCGCGGGCTGCACATCGACGGCCTGTCTGATGTCTGTGATGCACTGGGCGCCAGCCAGGACCGGGAACGACGGCTGGCCATCATGAAGGACCCGCACACCGGCGCTTTCGGCGTCATGGCGATTGTCGCCGACCTGCTCCTGAAAGCGGCGGCCTTGAGCCATCTGGCCTCGCTAGGCCAATGGTCGGTGGCCCTGGTCCCATTCATCGTCTCACGCACCGCCCAGGTTCTCCTTGCCACCACCCTTCCCTACGCGCGGCAGGAGGGCGGCAAGGCGGCCGCCTTCGTGCAGGAGGCCCGCCCCTACCACCTGATCATGGCCCTCGTGGCCGCCGTCGCCTTTTGCCTGGCCGCCTCAGGGCTGGCCGGTCTGCTGCTCCTGGCGGAGGGACTGGGGCTGGCCTTTCTGCTGGGAGTCTGGATGAAGCATCATTTTGGCGGGGTCACCGGCGATCTGCTGGGCGCCTCCAGTGAAATTATTGAAACCGGCCTCCTGACAGTTGCGGCCTTCATTGCCACGGTAGGATTCTGATGACGGCACTGAACGTAACCTGGTTTCTCATTATCATCCTGATTGCCGGTGGCCTCTGCGTCTCCATCTGCATGGCCTTGCGTGAACGCCTGCAGCGCACCTCCCTCATGACGCGCTCCCTGCTGGCACTCTCGATTCTGGCCTCGGTCCTGTTACTGCTCCGCCCCCATGAGGACACCTTTACCGGCCTCGATACCTCCTGCTATCGCCTGATGGCCCATGCCTTTGCGGACGGCCGCCAGCTGCACGACACCGACCGGACCCTCCTGGAACTCCCGCTCGCACTCCGCCGGTCGGTCCTGCTCGAATACCAGCAGTGGGGCCGCGACACCCGGGACCGCTCCTTCCAGCTCACCTCGCTCAGCACCGGCGCCATTCAGCCCTATTTCTACCCGTTCCTCCCGATGGCCGCCGCCGGACTGGAGGCCTTGTGCGGAACGCACAGTGGCGATTATTTCGTGCCGCTGCTGGGGCTGCTGGTCTTTACAATCGTCCTCTGTACCGGAGCCGCGCTGGGGAATAAATACGGGCTCCTCGCCAGCGTCGCACTCTTGATCGGAACCCCGCTCCCCGCCTATCTCTTTCGCGGATTTTATGCTGAAGCGGCCGCCACCAGCCTCGCCGGCCTGGTGCTGATGGGGCTGACGCTGTCCGTCAAAACCCCGTGGTTCAGGCGGCTCGCCCCGCTCGCCATCGGACTCGCCGTCTGCTTTCACCCCGTGGCTATTGTGCTCGCCCTGCCCGCCCTCATCATGATCCTACTAGACCCTTCCTTATCCCGAAAAGGTGTCCTGCTGACCCTGGCCGGGTTTGCCGTCGGGCTGGCACCCCTATGGGCCATGACCGTCTGGGGCTGCCAGCCTTACGGCGACATCCTTGACTGGCGTGGCCTCGGCCACCGGCTTTCCTCCCAACCCCTTCAAAAACTTCTCGCCCTCTTTGTGCTCACTTTCCTGCTCGTGGTGGCCACGCTGATCGCAGGATCACCCGGCTTTAAACTGCGACTGACCCAGGCTGTGCGCCGGATTATCGGCCACCCACTGCTCTTCCTGGTTTTGCTGATCGC
>JBIKMI010000090.1:0-9580 GCA_044359285.1 Kiritimatiellia bacterium | reverse complement strand
CGCTCGTGAGCTCCGGTCTGCATGAGTATTGGGACGGGGTCCGCTGGGGTTATGGCGCCCTGCTGCTGACCGGCGTGCTGGCAACCTTCTGGATCAAGGACCAGCTCCGCTCCCGCGCCCTGCTGCTACTGACGGTATTCCTGTCGCCTTTCTTCTTCTACCTGAAAGGGTTTGAGCCCATGGGACTCTGGAGTCAACGCCGGCTCATCCCCTTGGTCATCCTGCTCATTATCGCCCTGATCCCCGCGCTGGCCACCGCCAGCCGGATCTGTGCCGACCGCTGGGGGCGCTTCCCTGCCACCCTGCTCTCCGGCATATTGCTGCTCGCGGGCCTGCTTAACGTGGTTCAATGGCCGGCGCCCTACCTCACCCGCCACGAACGCGGCGCCTCAACGTGGGTGGCATCGCTCTCCCGTGAGTTGGGACAGCGCCTCACCTTTTTTGACTACTACCCCTATAGCGTCCCCTTTGCCGCCTCAGGCAAGACCCGGGTCATTGGCCTGAGCGAATATGGCTATGATGCGCTTCCCGCCCTGTCCGAGTGGCTGGCGCAACGCGCCGGACAGGAGGAGGTTCTCTGGGTGAGCGCCTCCAGCAATCCCGGCCTTGAAGCCGGGGTGGTGCTTCAAAGTCAGGGCCACCAGATAGCCGGCTTCAAGCGGATTGTGAGCAAGACGGCACTCCCGGCCGAATGCCGTGATTATGTGGTGGAGCTCGACATTCTTAAAGGGACCCCGGTCACCCACTCCACCGGGCTGGCCGTGCGCAAAATCCTGGACGATGGGCCCCTGGCCTTGCGTGGCCCCTGGGGCCGCAAAGGCAAAATCCAAAAGAATGGCCACCCGGTACCGGCCCGCTGGAGTCGGAACCGGTCGGGCGTGGTCGGCCCCATCCCCGGCCCCGGCCGCTCGGTCCGCATTACGCTCGAGGCCGCCGCCTCACGGGACGATGGCGTATCCGGCCAGATTCTCACCATCACGCCGCCCTGGCCCGGCCTCGCCCTGGCATTGTCCATCAGTAATGAATTCACAACGGCATCGGGTTTCCTTACCCGCCCCGCCGATGCCCCGGCCCTCCCCCCCACGGGCACCTACACCCTATCAACCAAGACGCCCTATAATCCCGGTATAATCGGCATTCGCGGCTATTCCGGCGACCTCGGGGCACGAATCCATCTGATTGCCATCGAAGAAGGGGAAGGCCAGCCGTGAAAATGCTTTTGGGATGCGTAACACTTGCGGTGATGCTGGCTGGTTGCAAACCTGCGCCCGCCCCCCTGCCCCGCTCGTCCTCCTCAACGCCCCGCATCATCTCCCTGGCTCCGAGCATCACCGAGATTGTCTACGCCTTGAATGCCACCAATGAGTTGATCGGGCGTAGTTCCGCCTGTGATTACCCGCCTGCCGCCGTCAGCAATGTCCCGGTCATCGGCGATTTCGGGGTCCCTTCACTGGAACGTATGGTCGCACTCAAGCCGGATCAAGTCCTCTATACCGACGTGGCCGATCCCCTGATGGAAAGTAAAATGCAACGCGTCGGGCTCCACCCGGTTCACATTGCCTGCACCCGTCTCGCGGATATTCCGCCCGCCCTCATCCATGTGGGCCAGCTGGTCAGCCGGGAGGCGGATGCCCGCATCATGGCCTCCAACCTGGTCGAGCAGATTGAAATAGCCCGCCACGAGGCGACCGCCTTCACGAATCGGCCCCGGGTGCTGGTGCTGATCTGGCATGATCCCTTTTACGCCGCAGGAGGCCAGTCGTTTGTCTCGGATCTGATTTCGCTGGCCGGCGGACAAAATATCGGGGATGAAATCAACCGGGACTACTTCCAGGCGTCATCCGAGTGGGTCCTGGCGCATGACCCGGATATTGTGTTCTGTTTTTTCATGGCCAGCACAACGCCCGCTAAACATGTCATCACCAGGCAACCGGGTTGGAACGGCCTCAAGGCAGTCCGGAATGGACGGATCTATGACGGATTTGATAACAATGTCATCTTACGTCCCGGGTCCCGCGTGATGCAGGCCATCGAGGCCATCAAAAAAAGGATTCATGAATAAGCGTCGGAATTTCTGGTTGGTCGCAGGCTTGACCCCCTTCATTCTGACGCTCTGCGTCATGATGGGACCCTCCGGCTTTGGCCTGCCGGATCTGACCCTCGAGCGCGAAATTCTCCTCTTGCGCCTGACGCGGGTCTTGTGCGGACTCGTGATCGGGGCGGCGCTCTCCTGTTCCGGCGTGGTTTTTCAGGCCATCTTACGCAACCCCCTTGCCGAACCCTATATCCTTGGAGTCAGTAGCGGGGCCGGTCTGGGTGCGGCCATCGCGATTGTCACGGGGTTGGCCGCCGCAAGCGCCTACGTCCTGCCACTCTGCGCCTTTATCATGGCCGTACTGACCCTGGCCCTGGTCTATGGCCTGTCACGGAATGGTGATTCTCCCTCCATCTATGGGCTCATCCTCAGCGGCGTGATCGTCAGTGCCGTCTGCTCCAGCCTGCTCATGTTCATGGTCTCCGTTTCGTCCATCGAGGGCATGCACAGCATTCTCTGGTGGATGCTGGGCAATCTCGAGGTCAGTTCGCATCAAGTCCTGATCCTGATCAGCCTGGTGGTAACGGCCGGTTGCCTGGCCCTCTGGGCCCTGTCCCGGGAGCTCAACGCCCTCACGCTGGGCCACCACATGGCGCATCACCTCGGCATCCGCGTCCGGGCCACCCTTATCATCGCCCTGCTGCTGGCCACCCTGGTGGCCTCTGCCGCCGTGGGGGTGGCCGGCCTGATCGGCTTCGTTGGCCTGATCGTGCCGCACATCATGCGCTATCTGGTGGGAGCCGACCACCGGCGCCTGATTCCCGCCGCCGCGCTGGGAGGGGGCGCCTTTCTGGCCGCCTGTGATGCCCTGGCGCGCACGGTGCTGGCAGTTGAAATCCCGGTGGGGGTTGTCACGGCCCTGCTCGGGGGTCCGTTTTTTCTTTTCCTGCTGAAACGGCGTCGCGCGCAAAGCTGGCTCGAATAACCCCCATGCAAACCGCCATCCAACTTGATCACGTTACTGCCAAATACCGCGACCGCGCGGTGCTGGAAGATATTTCACTGACCATTCGGCCGGGCGAAATGATCGGCATTCTGGGCCCCAACGGCGCAGGAAAATCGACCTTATTCAATATTGTATCAGGCCTGCTGGCCCCGACCGCAGGCACCGTATCCCTGTTCGGCACCGAGTTGCGCCGCCTGTCCGCGCGCGAGCGGGCGCGGGCGATTGCCGTCGTCCCCCAGGAACTTGATATTCCCGTTCCCTATACCGTGGGCGAGATTGTCATGATGGGACGAACCGTCTCCATCGGCCGGTTCGCGGCCCCCACGGCGCAGGACCGGCAGGCCGTCGAACGGGCCATGGTCTATACCGATGTCGCTGATATTCGTGACCGGCCCCTGAACGAGTTGAGCGGTGGGGAGCGCCAGCGCGCCATTGTCGCCATGGTGCTGGCCCAGGAGCCCCGGATCATTCTCATGGATGAGGCCACCTCGCATCTCGACATTAATCACCGTCTCGAAATTATGCAGCTCGTCGAACGGCTCAACCGCGAGGAGGGCGTCACGGTCCTGATGATCAGCCATGATCTTCAAATGGCCGCCGAGTTCAGCCGCCGCCTGATTATCCTTCATCAGGGCCACATCGTGGCGGATGGTTTGCCCGGCGTGGTGCTGACGGAAGAGACCTTACGACAGGTCTACCATTGCGACGTCCGCGTCTGCCAGGATGCCCAGAGTGGCGGACTCAGTATTCTGGCCGCCCCACGCCTGCCGGCCGCAGAAACAGGCAAAGGAATTCACATCCACGTGGTGGCGGGCGGAGGCTGCGGCGAAGCCACGCTGCGCCGGTTGGGCCTCTGCGGCTACTCCCTCAGTTGCGGGGTGGTCAATCAAGGCGACATGGATGCCGAGGTAGGCGCGGTGCTGGGCGTCACCCTGACCCTGGAGAAACCTTTCTCCCCGGTCAGTCGCGAAGCCCTGCAAGCGGCCCACGCCCTCGCGTTGAAGGCGGATGTTCTGGTCTTAACGCCTGTTCCATTTGGAACGGGAAATCTGGCAAACCTGGAATTACTGGAGCGTGCGCTCAGCGCAGGCAAACCGGTATTTATCGCGCCGGGAATCGGGAGTCGTGATTACACCCCCTCCCGCCAGGCGGAACAATCGATCCAGACGCTTCTGGCGCAGGGCGCAAAGCCCTACCGGGATGTGGCCGAGTTATTAACCCTTCTTCCCGCCCATTCGTCTGGCACGGCCGCACACCAGCCTTTCCCTTGAAGGCACTCAAGCGCCTCACCCGGTCGCCACTACCCGAACAATGACAACTGGGCAGTGTCGCGTGGTTTTCTCTTCTGCCGGGCCAATTTGGGTTGGCCGGCCTCACTGAATTCACCCTCTTCCAGATTGGCGAGGATCTCTTTGGCGCGGTCGATCACTTCGCCGGGCAGCCCGGCCAACCGGGCGACCTGAATGCCATAGCTCTTATCGGCGGCGCCGGGCACAATCTTGCGCAGGAAAACGATCTGATCATTCCGCTCACGAACCACCACATTATAATTTTTGACCCCGCTCATGGTGAGCGCCAGATCAGTCAATTCATGATAGTGCGTCGCAAAGAGGGTCTTCGCCTTGGCCTTGGGATTATTGTGCAGATACTCCGCCACCGCCCAGGCAATACTGATGCCGTCAAACGTGCTGGTCCCCCGCCCGATTTCGTCCAAAATAATCAGGCTCCGCGAAGTGGCATTGTTGAGGATGTTGGCCGTCTCCTGCATCTCGACCATGAACGTACTGCGCCCCCGGGCAATGTCATCGCTGGCGCCGACCCGGGTGAAGACCTGATCCACCACGCCGATCTCCGCCGCGGAGGCCGGCACAAAGGAGCCCATCTGCGCCATAATCACAATCAGAGCCACCTGCCGGATATAGGTGGATTTACCAGCCATATTTGGGCCCGTCAGCACAATCAGCTGCGAATCCGTCCCATTGAGCAACGTGTCGTTGGGCACAAAGCGTTCTGCTTCGGACATCCCCTCAATCACCGGATGGCGGCCCTCCTTGATCGAAACCTTATCCCCTGCCGACATACGGGGTCTGACGTAACGCCCCATCACGGCCCGCTCCGCCAGGGCGGCGAGCACATCCGTCTGCGCCAGGGCGGTGGCGGTCTGCTGGATGGCGGCCGTCTGTTCGACCACCTTGTCACGGATCTCCACAAAGAGCTCATATTCGAGGGCTTCTGCGCGCTCCTGGGCGCCGGTGATCTTGCGCTCATACTCCTTGAGCTCCGGCGTCACAAACCGCTCGCCATTTACCAGGGTCTGTTTGCGGATGTAATCCTCCGGGGCATGGGCCAATTGGCCCTTGGAGATCTCGATATAGTAGCCGAACACTTTATTGAAGCGGACCTTGAGGGTTTTGATCCCGGTCCGCGCCTGCTCGCGGGTCTGGAACTCCGCCAGCCATTGCCGGCCTTCACTGGCCGCCACGCGAAGTTCATCCAGCTCAGGATTGAAGCCCTTGCGAATCATGCCGCCCTCCTTGAGCGCAACCGGGGGTTCGTCCTCGATTGCCCGCTCAATCAGGGCCGCGAGGTCCGGCAACAGCTTCATGTCGCCCCCCAGTTGCTTTAAGAGAGCCACCGGATGATCCACCACCAGACTCCGCAATTCCGGCAGGGCGGAGAGGGAGGCGCCCATCCCCTTCAAATCCCGCCCATTCCCGCTGCCCGCACTCAATCGGGCCACGAGCCGCTCCAAGTCACGGATGCCGCTAAACCGTTCGCGGAGATCATGCAGCAGGGTCCGCTCCCGCATCAGGGCCTCGACCGCATCCTGGCGCCGTTCAATCCCCGTCATGTCGGCCAGCGGACGCAGAATCCATTCACGCATCAACCGGGCACCCATCGGGGTTTTGGTCACGTCCAGTGTTCCCAGCAAGGTTACCGAACCCCGGCGCTCTTCGTTCCGGCGCGGCACCAGATCCAGATTCATACAGGTGGCCTGGTCGATCATCATGAATTCGGAGGGCGTACTCACCCGCAGGGAGCGGACATGCTTGAGATCGCGCTTGAGCTCATCCTGAACGTAATGCATGACGCCGCCCGCCGCTCCAACCGCGGCGGTCTTTCCTTCACAACCGAAGCCGTCGAGCGAATGGACGGAGAAGTGGCGGATCAACCGGTCACGGGCCACGTCGTAACGGAAGACCCAGTCCTCACTGCTGGTGATCACGATCCGGTCAAGCGAGGCCATCAGGGCCCTCATCACCGGCTCATTCATCTGCTCGGCCGGGAACACGCATTCACGGGGCCCGAACTGCTTGAGGGTATCGATCAGAAGCCCGGCATCGGCCGATTCCTCCACCAGAAAGGCACCGGTGGAAATGTCCAGCAGGGCCAGTCCGAACAGCTCTCCGCTGCGGCAGAAGCCGCCAAGATAATTATTCTGCACCGAGGTCAGGATCGCATCCTGCATGACGGTACCCGGGGTCACAATCCCGGTTACCTCCCGCCGGACAATGCCCTTGGCGGTGGCCGGGTCTTCCACCTGCTCGCAAATCGCGACTTTCTTACCGGCCCGGATCAGCTTAGCCAGATAGCCATCCACCGCATGAAAGGGGATCCCGCACATGGGAATGCTCTGACGGCGCGTGAGGGTGATGTCAAGAATCTGTGCGGCCTCCTTGGCATCCTCAAAAAACATCTCGTAGAAATCGCCCAGCCGGAAAAACAAAATGGTATCCGCCGGCAGTTTGTTACGGATCTGCCGGTACTGCGACATCATTGGCGTCAACGCTTCACCACTCATGGTCCCTCCTTCCGCCCCACTCCATCCGCCAGCTGCTGCCATTGGCCCACTTCCAGCATCTCCGGCCGGATCCGGGGATCCACCCCCATGGCGTCCAACACCGCCAGGGCGTGATCCAACTCAAATCCCAATTTCGGGGCCACCCGCGCCAGGATGGTGGCCAACTGCTTGCGCCGGAACACAAAGGACTCTTTAGTCAGCCGGGCAAACATCTGGCGATCACCTGTATTCAGAACGAGCTCCGGCAGGCGCTTCAGCAGAACCACCGCCGACTTCACCTTGGGGCGTGGACAAAAGCAGGAGGGACTGATCACCTTGACCGTCTCCACATGATATACCCGTTGTGCCCAGACCCCCATCAAGCCGCGGGCCTCCGACCCGATCGCCGCCGACAACCGTTCGGCGACTTCCAGCTGAAGGGTCACGGTCACCCGCTCGGGCGGGTGTGGCAGACAGAACACATTCATCAGGATCCGGCTCCCCACCGAATACGGAAGGTTTGAAACCAGTTTGGTGATTTTTTCTTTTTCGAAGAAAGCGGCATCCAGCTCCAGCGCATCGCCTAAAGTCAGGGAAAGGGTGTCCTGATTTTGGAACCGCTCCTGCAGGTACTCATAGAAGCCCCGATCCTTCTCCACCGCAATCACCCGGCCGGCCTTTTGAACCAGCTCCTCGGTGAGCACACCCAAGCCGGGCCCCACTTCCAGAACCACATCCTCCGGCCGCGGGTCGGCAGTATTGATAATGATGTCACGGATATTGGCATCAATCAGGAAATTCTGACCCAACAGGGAGTTCGGGGTCAGACCGCGAAGCTGTAGCAGGGCCAGAACTTGAGAAGGGCTTGTGAGATTCACGTTCGGCTCCACTCCCCATTCATCAGGATGCCGGCTCGACGATCTTGATATAGGCATCTTTTCTCAAACGCGCAATCCACACCGATGTCAGCTTCCGGATTTCCTTGCGGCGCAACTCCTTCTCAATCGAGCCCCGTACCGCCTCAAACGGCAGTACCCCGGCCGGATGCCGCTCCTCCAGCCTGATCAGGTAAAAATCGCCGTCCATCCGGATCACGCCACTCAGGGAATTGGTGGGGAGTGCGGCCAGCGGGGCCGTCAATTCAGGGCGCAGATCCCGGGTGAGCACCCAGCCCCAATCTCCGCCCTCTGCCGCCTTGCCATCCTCGGAAAGTTTTTTTGCCATGTCGGCGAAATCGGCATTGGCCTTCAGTTGGGCCAGTGCATTGGACACAGAGGCTTCCCGGACAGCCAGCTCAGCGGCATTGGTGGCCCCATGAATCAAAATAACCCGCAGCTTCAGCTCTTCGTCCTTGAAGTATTTGGCGGGATTGGCGGCATAAATTTCATGGACATCCCTGGGAGAGACCACCACCTTGGACTCCACCTCGCGCCCGCGCATCATGCCGACAATCACCCGCTCCCGCATGCGGCGGCGCCATTCCTCAACGGATATTTTCTCCTCCCGCAGCGCCTTGAGGAACTCCTGCCGATCCCCGCCGAACCGGTTCTGGATGAACTCGCTGACCTTGCTCTCAACGTATTTATCAACCCCCTCCTTGTTGATCTTGGTGTCCGCCTCGTAGGCCTTGAGGATCAGCTTGGCATTGATCAAGTCATCCAGCGCCTCATCATAGGCCTCCTTGATTTTGGTGGTCAGCTCAGCGCCTTCATACAGCTGACGCCACTGAGGCAACGCGGGGGCAATGGCTTCATTCACCTCACCCACGGTGACAAGGGTGTCATTCACGTAGGCGGCCACCCCGTCCAATGTGATGGTTCCCGCCTTACCCATGCACGCCAGAGCCACCAGCACAGACATTAAAAAAAACCGTTTCATCAAATCGCCCTCCCTCCCAACATGTCGCATCATGAAAGGAGGTCACTATGGCATACCCCCACCCGCCGTCGCAACTGCAAAGGGCAAGCCCCTTGGGAGCAAATTCAAAAGTCAGGATTCAGTCTGAATCCTGACTTTTGAATCCTGACGCCTCAGCCGCAACTGCCCGCAGGCGGCATCAATGGTGCCGCCTTTTGAGACCCGGTAGGTGGCATTGATGCCCACCTTGGCAAGCTGGACCTTGAAGATCTCCGAGGTCCCCTCCAGGGGCGGCAGGCCTTCATACCCGTCGACCGGGCTCAGGGAAATCAGATTTACATGACAGGGCAGGCCCTTAAGGAGCTTCGCCAACCGCACCGCGTGGTCAGGCGTATCATTCACGTCACGGATCAGCGTGTATTCAAACGTCACAATGCGGCCGGTCGATTCCGTATGCCGGGCACAGGCTTCAATCAGCTCCTCAATCGGATAACGCTGGTTCACCGGCATCAGGCGGCTGCGCAACGCATTGTCGGGGGCATGCAGCGAGACCGAAAGCTCCACCTGTAACCCCTCACTTCCCAGCCGGTTGATGCCCGGAACCACTCCGCTGGTGCTGATGGTAATATGCCGGATGCCGATATTCAGCCCCTTGTTATCATTGATAATCCGGATGGCCTTGATGACGGCGTCATAGTTGTCAAACGGCTCGCCCATTCCCATAAACACGATGTTGGTAGGCCGGGCACCGTAGTCCTCCCAGGCCAGCATCAACTCCTCCACGATCTCGCCGGCCTCCAGGTTCCGGATCCAGCCGCCCCGGCCACTCGCACAGAAAACACAGGCAAACTTGCAGCCCACCTGACTGGAGACACAGACCGTGCGCCGCTCCCGGGCCGGA
>JBIKMI010000287.1:0-3638 GCA_044359285.1 Kiritimatiellia bacterium | reverse complement strand
GGGCCAGCAGGGTGTATGCGGTTACCAGGATATCATTGGCTTCCCAGAAGCGGTTATTGCTGTTGACCCAGTAGCCGTGGCCGGTTTTTGAATCCACTTTCTGCAGGTTGATCAGTTTTTTGGCCAGGGCATCGCGCCAGAGGACCTGGCTCTGGCCGGAGGCGGGAATGCTGTCGCGGCCAAAGGCAGCCAAAGCCTTGCTGAGAACGCTGTAGAAGTAATAGAGGCCCTGATCGCCCATGCCGGGGTTTTCCTCCAAAGTCCAGTGTTTGACCGCCCATTCAAAAGCCGATTGAACGCGGGGATCATTTTTGTTCACGTCGGCATAGATCAGGCTGAGCAGGCCGGCGTAGGTCATGCTGCCATACGAACGGAACACGACGACCCCTTCCTTGTTGGTGGAGGTCCCTGCCTTGCTCTCGTCGGGGCGGTAGGCGAAGCCTCCGGCATTGTTCGTGCCGGTGTTGGCTTTATTTTGCACCCGGTCGAGGAATCGCACTGCCGCGGCCCAATCCAGATCGACATGAGCTTCCGACTTGTCGCGCAGGTCTTCAGCGCTTTGGGTCAGGCGCATGGATTCGTAGGCGATGACGGAATCGCTTAAATCGGTATAGTCCCGGCTATTTTCCCGGTCATAGCCCATTCCGCCCTCGTAGATGTCATTGCCGAAATGCTGCCCTGCGGCCACAAATTTCCGCGCCTTGAGGACCACGGGGGTATACTGCGGGTCATTGAGGGAGTGAAGGGCAATCATGCAGAGGGCCGTATTGTAGTTGCTCAAGCCGCCCCCCTTGCCGGGGATTTTCCGGTAAATGCCCCCGTCAGGCTGTACATTGCCCATGATGAATTTGGCAGCCTTGGCGGTGACCCCGGCCTTTTTAGGGTGGTTGCTCATGCTGAAGGCCCAGAGCGGGAGTGCCGTCAGGGCGGGGAAGCTGGCTTCCGACCATGAGCCGTCCTCCTTCTGCTGAGCCGCCAGCCAGTCGAGACTCCGGTTGATGGCGGCCTCTGCTTCCCTGGCCGTGGAGATATCGATTTTTCCGCCAGCCGGTTGCCTGGACACCAGTGTGACCGGTTCGGCCACGGCGGACATCGAGGTCAGGAGGCAGGTTGCGATTAGATAAACGCTTAAGGTCTGATTTCTCATGGCATGATTCCTTCTTTAATTAATGAGACAAAAGTATATACTTTCTGCTTCCGTGTTCCAATAGATTAAGCGGGCAACCCGGTGAAAAGGTTCGGTAGGAGTTTTTCTTCCTGCTTTTTAATTGCGGGTATCGATAAATCATCGTAAATCTGGTGCTTGTTAGCACGTGGCCGGGAGATGCGGTATGGCGAAAGGGAAAATCGTAATAGACAAGGTTATGTGCAAGGGCTGTGGGCTTTGCGTCAAGGCCTGTCCCGCCGGGGTGATTAAGATTTCCGAACAGGGACAGACCAACAAACAGGGCTACCGTTATATGGAGGCCGCCCATCCCCTGGCGTGTACGGGGTGCGGGATGTGCCGCTTGATGTGCCCGGACAGTGCGATTACGGTCTGGCGAGCAGCCACGAAGCCGGAAGGGTGAGACGTGTTATGGGCGAACGTGTGTTAATGAAGGGGAATGAAGCCATTGCGGAAGCGGCGATCCGTGCCGGGCTGCACTCTTATTTTGGCTATCCGATCACGCCGCAAAACGAGCTGATAGCCTACATGTCTCTGCATATGCCGGCACGGGGCCGGACGTTTGTGCAGGCGGAGAGTGAAGTCGCGGCGATTAACATGGTGTATGGCTCCGCGGCGGCGGGCATGCGGAGTATGACGAGTTCGTCGGGTCCGGGCATATCGCTCAAGCAGGAAGGGATCTCGTTCCTGGCCGGAGCCCAACTCCCCGCCGTGATCGTGAATATTATGCGGGGCGGACCCGGGCTTGGCAATATTGCGCCCTCCCAGGCGGATTACTTCCAGGCCTGCAAGGGGGGCGGACATGGCGACTACCATCTGGTGGTCTATGCGCCGGCCAGTGTGCAGGAGGCCGCGGACCTGACGGCCAAAGCCTTTGATGTGGCCGATCGCTATCGTAACCCCGTGCTGATCCTGGGCGATGCCGTGATCGGGCAGATGATGGAGCCGGTGGTGCTGAGTGAGGCGCCGCCACGGCTCCCACCCAAACCCTGGGCGGTCGGAGGGGGGCGGCAGGGTCGCAAATCGAACCTGATCAACTCCCTGTCACTGGCAGAAGGGGTCGTTGAAGAGTGGAACTGGATTTTAAAAGCCAAGTATGAGGAGATCAAGGAAAACGAACTCATGGTCGAAATGGTTGACTGTGAGGATGCAGAGCTGATTCTGGTCGCCTATGGAACCTCCTCCCGCATCTGCCGGAATGTGTTGCGGCAGGCGCGGGCCCAGGGCCTGCGGGTGGGGTTGGTCCGGCCCATCACCCTCTGGCCGTTCCCTTATAAGGCCCTTGCCCGGCTGGCCGGGAAAACGCGGGATTTCCTTGTGGTCGAGATGAGCCTCGGGCAGATGATTGAAGATGTCAAATTGGCCGGTCTGGGCGGGGCGGCCCTCCATTTCCACGGACGACCGGGCGGGGGTATCCCCCGGGAATGTGATATCATGGAAATCATCAACCATGTTTTGGTGAACAAACGAGTGGGGCCGGTTACGACACGGGGCTCCGTGATCGACTGGGAGATTTCCTGAGACAGGACTGTTATGAGCGAAACGGATATGAAAAAAGTCGGCGGCCGCTCGTCCATTTGGAACGACAAGCCGTCTCCTTACTGTCCCGGCTGCGGCCATGGGGTGGTGCAGCGGGTGATTTGCGAACTGATCGAAGAGTACCAGCTGGCTGACCGATGATGTTGTAAAGAGAACTATGATTGATATGGAAAAAAATCGACTGAGGAGTAAGAGAGAACAAGAGAGAGCTAAATACACCACAGCATATGGTCCTAGCTTCGGACAGTTGACACCTTGGGCCGTCCACACGTCGTATGCAGCTGACCGGTAAGAAGTAAAAGGCCAAAAGTAGAAATAGAAAAAGCAATTGAGGGTAGGGAGGCGCTAAGAAGGCTGAAAGGCTTTATGGCGCCTTCTTTGCTTTATGGGCCTTATTATAAAGAGATTGGACATGCGACGCAACAATAAACTCACAAACAAGTGTCGAGCCGTGGAGGTGTCAAATGTGAGTTGACAAGCCCACCCGCCGCTCACATATCCATAAATAGTAAAAGCGCATCTTCTTTAGTACCTCTCGTGTGCCGTAAGGTGTCAACAGGTTGTTGACAGGATCCACCCGCCGCTCACACATCTATAACTCGTTGATTATCAACGCCTCAAGGTTGACAACGTATTCAGCAAATGAGGCCTTAAAATGTAAAATGTAAATTAAGACCATCCTGAACAGTTGACACTTTCGTGTGTCAGTGGAGTCGACGTATGGTCTAAGATTTCATATGCATAATCATCTATGATCCATGAAAGGCAGACAGTTGACTCTTCTTCCCTACACTGACAAATGTGTCAACAGTCTTATTGTAACACATCATCCCAATGTTGACAACCCATTGAAGACATGCTGCACGTTGTCAACACTTCATTCATTAAAAACGAATACAATTTCTTTTGTAGTTGATTTCAGTTGTTCCTTTCA
>JBIKMI010000262.1:0-3967 GCA_044359285.1 Kiritimatiellia bacterium | reverse complement strand
TAAATTCCGGTTCGTCATCAAAGGCAGCCCAGCCTCGCTCGCCGGCACCCTCTATGCGGAGTATAACGGGTACAAGCTGGTGTCCGCTAAAAAAGATCCCCAGGGGCACTTTGCCATTCCGGACCCCAACGACTTCCTACGCTATCTGGTCCGCAACCTCCCAGCCGAACAACAGGCCACCGGCTTCCTGGCCCCCTATGGGTTTGTTGGGGAATATGGCGACGCCTTCACCCCCGTGGTCGGGTGCCGGGAAGTCTTGAACTTTCTCGGCAGTCATGTCCCCGCCCTCCGCCGGAAAGGGTGGAAGGTCGAACTGGAAGGCCGGGTCGAGAACTTCATGGAAGAGGCCGAATTTGCCACGCCAGTCGTTCATATCAATTACAAGGATGAGCAGTCCGGTTGGTTCGAGGTCGGGTTTGATTTTGAAGACGGAACCGGCAACCGCCTGACCTCCGCCGAAATTCAGCGCGCCCTGCGTAAAGGCGACTCCTTTATCGACCATAACGGCCGGACCATCATGCTGGATGGCGCGGCAATCGAGGGCATGATCGAGGTCTTCCGGGATTGCTCCAGTGGCGAGAGCTCCCAGCCGGGCGTCTTCCGTATGCCCTCCGTCTACGCCTCGTATGTTAAAAACTCGCTCGACGCCCTGGATGGCGTGGACGTGGAGGCACCCCCCGCCTGGCGGAGCCAGGCGGAACGGCAGTCGCAGGGGATCGCCTTTGAGGCCGCCGAGATCCCCCCCGCCCTGGACGCCATTCTCCGGCCTTACCAAAAGGAGGGGGTCAGCTGGCTGCGCTTCCTCGAAACCAACACCTTTGGGGGCATTCTGGCCGATGAAATGGGCTTGGGAAAAACCCTCCAGACCCTCGTCTGGCTCCAGATGGAACGGTATCATCCGGCTGTCCGCGGCAAACCCTGCCTGATTGTGTGCCCCACCAGCTTGGTCGGCAACTGGGCGGAAGAGGCCCAGCGCTTTGTCCCCTCCCTGAAGGTGCTCACCCTCTCCGGCAGCGACCGCCACTCCAAATGGACAGAACTCCCGGGCGCCAATCTGGTGGTGACCTCCTATGCCCTGCTCCGCCGGGATTCAGAGCGGTACCTGGAGCATGAATTCGGTGTGCTGGTACTGGATGAGGCCCAGCACATCAAGAACCGCTCCACCCAGAATGCCATTGTGGCCAAGGAGATGAAGGCTTTCCACAAGGTGGTGCTAACCGGAACGCCCATCGAGAACAGCGTCTCGGACCTATGGTCCATCATGGACTTCCTGATGCCGCATTATCTGGGCAGCCACGACAGTTTCCGGCACAACTGCGAACTGCCGATTGCCGGAGGCGGCCCCGAGGGTGAGGCCGCGCAGGCCCGGCTCCGGCGTAAGCTCCAGCCGTTTCTCATGCGCCGCCTGAAAGTCGACGTGGCCAAGGATCTGCCCCCGCGCATCGAGCGCATCGCCTCATGTACACTCAGTGGCGACCAGAAGGCCGTCTACAAGCAGTTGATTGACAGTTCACGCAACAAGCTGACCGATCTGGTTGCCAAGCAGGGTTTCCAGAAGTCACGAATGGAAGTGCTCAAGACCCTGTTACGCCTCCGCCAGGTCTGCTGCCACCTTGACCTGCTCAAGATGGAGGGACTCAAGGTCGAGGCCCCGTCGGCCAAAATGGAATTGTTCTTCGAACTGCTGGACGAGGCTCTCGACGGCGGACACCGCGTGCTGGTCTTCAGCCAGTTTGTCTCCATGCTCACCATCCTGCGAGCCCAGATGGAGCACCGACAAATCCCCTATTGCTATCTGGATGGCGCCACCAAAGACCGCATGAGCGTGGTGCACAAATTCAATACCGATCACAAGATCCCGGTGTTTTTGATCAGCCTGAAGGCGGGTGGCGTGGGCTTGAACCTGACCGGGGCCGACATGGTGATTCATTTCGATCCCTGGTGGAATCCCGCCGTGGAAAACCAGGCCACCGACCGGGCCCATCGTATCGGCCAGAAACGCACCGTTTACAGTGTCAAACTGATTACCAAGGGCACCGTCGAAGAGAAGGTACTTGAACTTCAACGCCGCAAAAAAGCCATTATCGATGCCACCCTGACCACCGGCGAAAACGCCTTCACCTCCATGACCTGGACCGATATCCAGGATCTCCTGACCCTGTAATTTTTTAATCTTAATCCTAATTGTAATCTTAATCGTAATCTTAATCACCTGACACAGAAGAGGATTAAGATTACGATTAAGATTACGATTACGAAAAAAAGGAAATCATGAGCACATCTGGACCGTATCTCGTCTGGTTTGACACCGAGTATTCAACCCTGGAACTGGAGCAGGCGCACCTGCTGCAGGTCGCCATGGTCATCACCGACATGCAGGGGCGGCGGATCGCTGCCCCGGAACAGGACCTCGTCACAGCCGTCCGGCTCCCCCCCGGGGTGCCTGTCAGCGATTTCGTCGCCAAGGAGTGCCCGGACCTCGTCACTCAAGCCCGTTCCGAAGCGACTCCGACCGTGGCTGAGGTCGACCGGATTCTAGCGGCCAGGATTGACGCCCTCGCGGGACCGATGGCATCAAAAATCAAGGATCGCCCCATTCTGGCTGGAAATACCATCCATGCCGACTGGTGGTTTGCCCATCGCTTTCTCCCCAAATTCCTGGCACGACTCCATTACCGGATGCTTGACGTCAGCGCCCTCAAGATCCTCTGGCTGGACGCCAAACTCGGGCCTGAGTTCGCCAAGGAGAATATCACCCTGATGCAGGACTATCTGCCCGGCTGGACCCTGCCCAAACAGGCCAAGCGCCACGATGCCCTCTACGACGTCATGTGCTCCATCGCCGAACTGAATTTCTACCGTCAGAATTTCTTGAAATCAGAAAAACAGAATTAACCACACTTACCGCAGAAAAGAAGGGCTTCACCACTAATTTAAGAAATGGAAGAAATCCAGAGAAGAAATTTTAACAGAAACTCGCAAAGATCGCGAAGAAGAAATAAATGTTTTGTGATTTTTGTGTCTGGCGATTACGCCATCCATCAAAAATCTCAAAACGGTTTTTCCGTGAAATGAAGAGCGAAACGGAATGCAGAAAATTGCACAGGGAATGTTTTCTATACCTTCAAGAACCCGTGGCGTTTATTTTTCCGCATGTACCCGTGCGGAAAAATTAACGCCACATTTGCATTTCCTTCGCGATCTTCGCGTGCTTCTGTTCAAACTCTTCTCTTAAATCTGAATTTCTCAAATTTCTTAAATTAGTGGTGAAGTCTGCCTATCGATTATGAAAATGATTACTGACCTAAAGACGATCAAGCGGCTGGGGAAGCTCAGGCGGGAGGAAAATGATGATTTCCGGATGTATGTCAGGGAGTTACCCTTCTCCATCAAAACCATTGATCAGGCGGTTGAAAAAGCCTACAGCGAGGTGTCCCGGAAAGTGGAGTGCACCGCGTGCGCCAACTGTTGCCGCACACTCAATCCCACCCTGACAATGGCCGATGCGAAACGGCTGGCCCGTCTCCTTGGCCTGACCATACCGGCGTTTAGCGCCCGATACCTCGAGCAGGTTGTGCAGGAAAAGAAAACGATCCTGATTTTCAAAAAGCGGCCCTGCCCCTTTCTGGAAAAGAACCGCTGTACCGTCTATGAGGTCCGGCCCCGCGATTGCCGCTCTTTCCCGCATCTCCACCGGCGTGGCTTCGTCTACCGGGTCCGTCAGGCCGTTGAAAACTACGATTGCTGTCCGATCGTGTTCAACACGTACGAAGCCCTTAAAAACACCCTCGCCCGCCGCATCCGTCCTGCGGCAAAATGAATGACGAAGAGGCACGGGTTTTCCGGTTCCTTCAAAAGGGGTGCGGACAACCTCCTTGATGAGATCATTGATACGCTTGAGCAGTTTCCGGTCCGTCTGTCCCTAGTCTGTCCCCGCTGTCCCCTTTGCTTCACCGAGGCCGTCGCG
>JBIKMI010000038.1:0-14450 GCA_044359285.1 Kiritimatiellia bacterium | reverse complement strand
AGCAGGATGCTGATATCGTGATGCTGTTGCGCCGCCCGTCCCGGATCCTGACAGCTAAAAGGGAGAGCGATGGGGCTCCCGTGGATGATTCACTTGCGATTGTCCAGGTGGCCAAGAACCGCAATGGACCAGCAATGGATGATGTGAACCTGCATTTCGATGAACATCTGACCCGGTTCAGGAATAGGGCGAAGGGTGTGGATGGTTAATTGTTTCGGTTATTCTGACTTCTGACTCCTGAATTCTGAGTGCTGTACCTATGAAATCTGATTTCAAAGAGGGCCGAAGTGGTTATGCCTTTAAAAACGGCAAGCTGTATTGGTTTGATAAGCGTCATGTTCTCGTGATGTCGTCATGGCCGGATCCGCGGTGCTGGTTCAAGCGGCGGTCCCATGGCTGGAAGGCATCCCGGAAATGGGCAGACCATTTGCTTTTCACGGGGGCGTCATTCTTGTCCCGGCAGGGGGAGCTTGATAAGCCCGTTCAACCTGGGCCGGAAGTCCTGCCTTCCGGGCAATATCTCCTTCCCGGGGTGTACACGTCCCAGGAGGATCGGGGACAGGTCGCGCTTCGCCGGAATATCGCCACGTTTACCGGTTTCTTCGACACCATTCCTGCTGACGCCCGTGCTGAGATCTTGAAATACAGTGACCGCAAGTGGCATGTGCTTAATCTCCTTGCGCGATGTCCCGGTGCCGATGATCTCGGGCGCAGCAATCCCGCGCTCCTTTACGCACTGGCAAGTAACTGGGTTTTCCATAAACCGGGAGTCAAGCAGCCTATCCGTGCCGCAAGGGGTTTGGTGAACCGGAAACAGAAACAAATCTTGGAGTGGCTGGGATTCCCGGCGACCGAGACAACGCGCCGGATTTTGTGCAAAATCGTGCCTCATTCCCTATCCGTGGAGTCGCTCCTTTACCTTCGCAACTCACTTGAGGATCCGTATGTAATCAATTGTTTGTCGCATATGGAGCGGATCAATGCGGGAGTCTTGCGACTGGTGACGGATCAGAAATACAGGTCATATCTCACACCCCGCTTGCTCGAGGAAATTGGCTTGGACAAGGCTCATGACGAAGTGGATCCCCTTGTTTTCCGGATCCTGCTGGATACCCTGAAAATGTCTGAGCTGGCGGACGGCAAGCATTGTCCACGTCAGTTTGTCTCCCTTAAACGGCTAAATGCGGTGCATGATGAACTCGCCCGGCAATTAAGACCCGAGATGTTTGCCCGGTCAAACGATCTTCCTGCCCGATTTCCCGTGCCGCCCTTTACGGGGACGGAATCAATCAAGCCCATCATGACCCCTGATGAACTTTTCCTGGAGGGGCGCGAGATGAAGCACTGTGCAGCCATCTATGCCCCACTTGTGGCGGATGGATCAGAGTTCATCTATCGTGTTCTTGCACCAGTTCGGGCAACCTTGTCCATTGTTAACTATGAAGGGCAGTGGCGCCGCAGTCAGTTGTTCCAAGCCTGCAATAAGCCAGTCGCGCCCGAGGTCAGCGAAGGCATATTTGAATCATTGTTTCGTAGCGAACGTACGAAGGTAGTCCGGGGGAACGATGAGAAGCAGGAAGGTTTAGGCAGATATGATCCGATGCAATTACCCCTCTTGCCGGCTAATGAATTGAACATTTATTTGCGTTTCGTAGATGTGTTTGTTCGATGATTATCGGTAATATAATAGTAATTGCGCCCCTGGACCCATAGTCATACGGGAGACCGGTTTAGCCGAGAATGCACCCGGAGGACGGTGTCCAACACTTGGTCAAGTTGCTTTCCGACATCGTCACAGAGGAACCTGAGGACAAAATAACCATGTTCTTGTAGGCAGGCATCCTTTCGCCGGTCACGCCGGTAGGACTCCTGATCGGCAAAGTGGTGGGGGCCATCAAGTTCAATCACCAATTTGGTTTCCGGGAAAAGGAAATCTACCTCCATCTGTCCGTAATTGTCGAATGGGATGGGTAGGATCTGATTGAGGCGGAAATGGCCGGCGGTTTCCGGCAATGTTTCAAGCCGCTGGAAGAAAAAGGCTTCGGAAGCACTCCGGGCACGGCCCACTCCTTCGGTGTCGGCAGGGTAGTTGCGGGCAGCATGTACAAATAAATTTCCAAGATGAGTGTCCACGCCGTCCCGGATCAGGCGTTGAACGGTGGCGGCATAGTCGCGCTTCCATTCTGGTTCGACCGGAAGGGGAACCTCCGTTGGCCAGCCAGGGACAGCACTGGCGGGGAGAAGGATGCTGTATCCGATCGCCTCGTAGCCTTTGCAGCGTTTGTCGAACATGCGTGCCAGCATGGGGACGTTCAGGTCTGCATAATCGTAGATCCGCACCTCCTTTTTAGCTTCATGAAGACGGTGGAGCCGCCCTGCATATTGGGCAATGGTGCCGCGCCAGGATACTGGCAGCGTCAGGAAGAGAGTGTCGAGCCGTGCGTCATCAAAGCCCTCGCCGAGATAATGACCTGTTGCCAAAAGAACCCGCTTTTCGTCCGCTGGAATAGAAGCCAGACGGGCGAGCAACCCTTTAAGTTCTTTGCGGCCCATGCCACCCCGCAAAACAAGAAGATGTTTGACGGCGGGCTCAAGAAGCGCCTGAAGGGATTCGAGATGTTCCGTACGCTGGGTTAACACGATAGGGCTACGCCCCTGCTGTAGGCACGCCATCACATCCTGGACAATCAGCTCATTCCGTGGCCGACAGGTGATCAGGCCATCATATAAAGCCTGGAATTGAAGTCGCCTATCTTCCTCAAGTTGTCCCGGGGGGATGTAAGCGGTAGGACGGACAAGGATGGAGTGAGTGAAGGGCCGTTGGTGCGCTTGTTGTCGGGCATCCACGCGGAAGCGAACGGGGCCGCAGAGCATTTGGACAAGGGGATGATGACCATCCTTGCGGGTCAGGGTGGCGGTGAGTCCGGTGAAAAACCTCGCTTTGGCCCGGCCGGCCACCTGAGCGTAAAGAGGGGAAGCGAGATGATGGCATTCATCTGCGATCACGTAGCCGTATTCCTCCACACGGTCATCAACCTGCCCTTCATGAATCAGACTCTGCATGATAGCGACATCGATTTTCCCGGTTGGCTTATTACGTCCGGAGCCGATACAGCCGATTGATTTAGGGGGTAGTTTGAGAAATGAGGACAACCGTTCCACCCATTGCTCCATCAGTTGACGGCGATGCACAAGAATCAGGGTGTTTACGCCGCGTTGGGCGATCAGCCATGCCGCCAGCACGGTCTTGCCAAAGGCGGTCGTAGCCCAAAGGATTCCGGTTTCATAAGCAAGGAGCGCTTCCCCGGCGGCGCGCTGGTCGGGATAAAGGTCGCCAATGAATGTTACGTTGATTGGGTTCCCGTAAACACGTTCATCGAGAAAGGTGGGTTTGATGGAGAGATCTGATAATAAGGATTCAAGGTTGCGCAGGCAGCCGCGAGGGATGCCGATGTGCTGCGGATAATCCTCGGCGCAAGCGATGATTCGCGGCAGGGAAATATAGTTTCGCATCGCCTGTTGTTTGTAGAATTCCGGATTCTGGAATGCGGCCAGACGGAGGATGCGGTTGCGCAAGGCGGGAGGCAGGGCCGCTTTGCTTATGAAGATCTGGTTCCCGAGGACGAGTTCAAGGGTGTCGGGTAGGGGAGTGGTAATGGACATGGCCTTCCGTTGCCGCGAAGGGGGTAGAGACCAAGGGGTGGACTCGTCCTCTTCCTGCAACACCATTGGGATATTGAGCACACGATCTTGTCGTTCTGCCTTCTGGACAAGGGGCTCAATCAGGTCGCGTGGAAGTTTGGGGAGAGAAGCCAGAAAGGCCCATTGGTCAGGGATGGGAATTCCCTGTTCATCCAGAAAGACACTATGGCCTTGTTCACGGGGAAGTTTTTGGAGGGGGAGGGCAATCAGGTTCCCAAAACCTTTCGCGGGGAGGGTATCCTGGTTAGGGAAAAACCGGTCATAGGAATCCAAGCCTATATCCGGACGACGTTCCATGGTTTCAGTGAGAATAGTGGAACCAAACTTTCGGGCGAGGGTTGCCGGGATGGCCTGATCAAAAAAAAACCAAAGATGGCCACCATTGCCGGAGCGGGAGCGCTCAATCGCAACGGGGAGATTGAGTTTGTGGCATGTCTCCACAATGGCACTCACATCATCCCACCAGTTTGATTTATCGAAATCAACGGCAAGCAAGAAACAGGTATCGTCTTGGAGCAAGGGATAAAGACCCATTACGAAGGGGGTGCCAGCGGCATCGTGCCCAGAAAGATGCCAGCGGATAGTTTCATCAGTGACAGGGTGAAAGCGACGGTTGCGACAATCATGGCATCGGACGTTTCGCTTGTCACACAATCCTCGGGTCCACTCGTTGGCGCAGGCAGGCTGGTAGCCGGACTTGCCGGTTTTACGGCTTTCGAAGCGCCGGGGATAAACGTCTTCCCGGCCTCTGAACAGCGTGCGGAATAGGGCGATTTTAACACCAGGAGGCGAGGAATTATTAATGGCGGAGGAATCCATGTCAGGTTAATGCCGCAGTGGCGAGAATCCTATGAATCATTATCTCTTTATTCAGCGAACTTCCGTGAGACCGCATTCATACCACAGTCAGGCGAGTGGCTCAACATCCATGCCCGCTTCTGGTATGAGAGTTCAGTTATATGCTTTGATCTTACAATTGAATCATCTATCATAGTTGTCATAGTTTAATGAGGAGGAAAGTTATGATCACTATTTCCACGATGGATGTAAGGAAGCACGTTGGTGATATCCTTAACCGGGTTGTGCTCCGTGGCGATGAGTATCTTGTCGAGCGTAAGGGCAAGCCAATGGCGGTGTTGATGCCAGTTGAAAAGGCGGAGTCAATTCGGCGTGCGGCTCGCTTGCGGCTGGGCGATTGGTTGAGTCGGCCGAATGCCGTAATGACAGACGTAGAAGCCATGGCGTTGGCCAATGAGGCACGTCGCGAAACCCGCGCTGTGAAACGCGCAAGGTGATTTCATGCCTGCACTCCGTATTGTTTTGGACACGAATGTCATCATCAGCGCCCTGATCCGTCCTGATTCGACACCCGGGGTGATTGTCCGAGCCGTCGTTGATGAAATGGCCGTGCGTTTGGTGACATCACATTCATTGCTCGCTGAACTACGGGCTGTCCTGGACTACCCACGTCTCCAGCGTTACCTGAAAATGGACAAAGACGACAAGGAAGAGTTCACCATTCTACTGGAACAGATCGCCGATATAGTCAACACCGGTGATTACCCAGTACTTGGAATCTGCAGGGATCCCGATGACGAGCCCTACCTTCAAGCGGCCCGGGCCGGCAGGGCTGATTATATTGTAAGTGGTGATCAAGACCTTCTGGTTCTGGGATCCATGGGTTCTATTCGCATCGTTTCACCAGTTGAGTTCGAGCGCATTTTGAATAAAAATCGTTGATGAATGGCGCGCCTGACAGGGGTCGAACCTGTAATCTTCTGATTCGAAGTCAGATGCCTTGTCCATTAGGCTACAGGCGCACAAAAAATCCTATCCAATTTGCGGGCGTATGGTGGCGGGTTCCCGCATGCGAGTCAAGCTTGAGTTCGCAGCGCTTACGTTGTATTGTCAGGACTTGTTTTTTTGCCCAACAACCCTCAATCGGTAACTTAAATTTATGGCCCCACAATTTGTTTTCCAGACTCAGAACCTGACGAAGATGTATAACGACAAGACGGTGTTCCAGGACATCAGCCTGTCGTTTTATTACGGCGCTAAAATCGGCATTGTGGGGGAGAATGGGTCCGGCAAAACCACGCTGCTGCGCATCCTGGCGGGAATCGATAACGACTTCATGGGGACGGCCACCCTGGGCAAGGGGATGCGGGTGGGGTATGTGCCCCAGGAACCACAGCTAAACCCCGCGAAAACCGTGCGTCAGAATCTCGAGGAGGCACTGGAGCCGGTTCATGCGCTCATTCGCCGTTATGATGAAGTGGCTGATAAGATGGGCGAAAAGCTGCCTAAACCCGAGATGGATAAGCTCATGGAGGAGATGGGCCGCCTGCAGGATCAAATTGACAGCATGGACGCCTGGGAGGTTGACAGGTTGGTCGATGTGGCCTCCGATGCCCTGGTCCTGCCACCCGATGACGCCGATGTGACCAAGCTGTCCGGGGGCGAGCGGCGCCGCGTGGCGCTGTGCAAGGTTCTGCTGGAAAAACCTGATATGCTGCTGCTGGACGAGCCTACCAATCATTTGGATGCCGAGACCGTGGCCTGGTTGGAAGCCACCCTGCGCGACTATCATGGCACCGTGATTATCGTGACCCATGACCGTTATTTCCTCGATCATATCACCAAGTGGATCCTGGAGTTGGATAACGGGCGCGGCATTCCCTTTGAAGGCAATTATTCCGCCTGGCTGAAACAGAAGGCCGAACTGCTGCGGCAGGTCGAGAAGAAGGAAAGCCAACGACAGAAGGTGTTGGCCAACGAACTGGAATGGCTGGGAACGTCGGCGTTGGGCCGGCGCACGAAGAGTCAGGCGCGTATCGCGCGGTACGAGGAACTCTCGAGCGAGCGGTTTGAGGCGCGTAAAGATGATGTCTCCATTCAGATTGTCCCGGGTCCGCATTTAGGGAACAAGGTGATCGTGCTGGAAGGCGTTTCCAAGGCGTATGATGGCGTGACGCTGTTGGACCAGGTGTCCTTCAATATGCCACGGGGTGCCGTGGTGGGCGTGGTGGGGCCAAACGGATGCGGCAAGACCACCCTGTTCCGCCTATTGATCGGGCAGGAGCAGCCTGATCAGGGCGTGGTGACGATCGGCGAAAGTGTCGTGCTCTCTTATGTGGATCAGCACCGGGATGCGTTACGTGACGATGTGACGGTGTTTGAAGAGATCACCAACGGGCGGGAAGAGGTGGAGATGGGGGATCGCACGATGAACTCGCGCGCCTATCTGTCGCGGTTCAACTTCCGGGGGGCCCAGCAGCAGAAAAAGGTGGGTAAACTGTCCGGGGGTGAGCGGAATCGTGTGCATCTGGCCAAAATGCTCCGCAAGGGGGGGAACGTGTTGCTCCTCGACGAGCCCACCAACGATTTGGATGTGAACACCATGCGCGTATTGGAAGAGGCGATCATGGAGTTCCCGGGGTGTGCGATGGTGATCAGTCATGACCGCTATTTCCTTGACCGGATCTGCACGCACCTGCTCATTTTTGAAGGCGGCGGGAAACTCACGTGGTTCGATGGTAATTTTGCCGATTACGAGGAGAAAGTCCTGGCTGGCAATAGCGACCGCCTGCTCCATCGCCGGGGAAAATACAAGAAACTGGCCCTGCGCTAGGGGCGATCTTTTTCTTGGCGTCGAGAAGCGGGGTGGGGTATTCTTATGGGCGTGAAACCGAAACAAAAATTCATCGTACGTAATGCCGGGTTTACGGATGCGGAGGGGATCTACAGCCTGATCAAGGCATATCCCAAGGAATTACTGCCGCGGCCCATCTCTGATATAGCCGAAAACATAGACCGGTTTATTGTCTGCGAAAAAAAAGGCCAGATCCTGGGGACCGTCTCCTGGTCCATTCTCCCCGAAATCGGCCATGCCCGGCATCCCTCGGTCGAAATCAAATCGCTTTCCGTCAAGCGCAGCCTGCGGAAGCATGGCGTCGGCCGGATGCTGGTGGAAGCCGCCATTGAGCGGGTCCGAATCCTGAAGCCTTCCCAGCTGATTGTGTTGACCTTCACCCCTGGTTTCTTTGCCAAGATGGGGTTCCGTGAGGTGCCCAAGGCCTCATTGATGCATAAGCTCTATATGGGGTGCATCAACTGCGCGAAATACGATTCTCCCTTTACCTGTCCTGAAGTCGCCATGGCGATGGATGTCTGACCTGCCCTCCTATGACGCCTTTTGTTCATCTTCACGTCCACACTGAATACAGCATGCTGGATGGGGCCTGCCGTGTGAAGGATATTGCGGCGGCGGCCCAGGCCATGCAGATGCCCGCCCTGGCCATCACAGATCACGGGGTGATGTACGGGGCGGTCCCCTTCTATGAGGCCGTCCGGGACAAGGGGGTCAAGCCGATCATCGGCTGTGAGGCCTATGTGACGTCCGGCAGCCGGTTTGACCGGAAAACGGAAAATTCAGCAAAGTCGCACTCCAATCATCTGGTGTTGCTGGCCAAAAACGAGTTCGGTTACCACAACCTGGTGCGGTTGATCACGGCCGCCCAGTTGGAGGGGTTTTACTACAAGCCCCGTATTGATCATGAGATCCTGGCCAAATATTCCGGCGGGTTGATCGGCTTGACTGCCTGTCTGAAGGGGGAGATTCCTGAGCGCCTGCGGGATGATGATGCGGAGGGTGCCCTCAAGCTGGCCGGCCTCTATGCGGATATCCTGGGCAAGGAAAACTTCTACCTTGAAGTGATGGATCACATGATGCCGGAGCAGCGCAAGGTCAATAAGGGACTGGTGGCACTGGCTAAAAAGATGGGGCTCGGCCTGGTCGCCACGAATGATGCGCATTACCTCAAGCGGGAGCATGCCGCGGCCCATGAAGTCATGCTGTGCCTCCAGACCCAGACGGTCATGAGCGACCCCAAGCGCATGAAATATCCCTCCTCCGAGTTCTACTTCAAGAGCGGGGATGAGATGGCTGCGATTTTCAGCGAACTGCCCGAGTCCATTTCCAACACCCTCAAAATTGCCGAAGCGTGCAATGTGGAATTCAAATTCGGTGACCTGCATTTCCCGATCTTCACGGTGGCGTCGGACACTACGCAGAAAAACTACCTGCTGTCCCTCTGCTACAAGGGCTTGCTGAAGCGGTATGGTGTTCAGGATCATACTCATCCCCGTGATGCGCGCGAAAAGGAACTCGTGACGCGATGCATGTACGAGATTTCCATCATTGAGCGCATGGGGTTCATCAATTATTTCCTCGTGGTGTGGGATTTCATCCATTTTGCGAAAACCAAGGGGATTCCCGTGGGACCCGGACGTGGATCCGGTGCGGGCAGTCTGGTGGCCTATCTGCTCGAAATCACCGGCATTGATCCCATCCGGTACGATCTGATTTTTGAGCGCTTCTTGAACCCGGAACGGGTGTCCCCCCCCGACTTCGATATCGATTTCTGCCAGACCCGCCGCGGCGAGGTGATTGAGTATGTGAAGGACAAGTACGGGCGCGAGAATTGCGCCCAGATTATCACCTTCGGCTCGCTGGGCGCCAAGACGGTGATTCGCGATATCGGTCGCGCTTTGGAGCTGCCTTATTCCGAGTGTGACCGTCTGGCGAAGATGATTCCGGATGATCCCAAAATTACCCTGGCCAAGGCGCTCGAGCAGAATCCGGAATTCAAAAAGGCTTCTGTAACCGAACCCAACTGCAAGCAGATCCTGGAGTACGGAGTGGTGCTGGAGGGGTTGCTGCGCAATGCCGGCACCCATGCGGCCGGGGTGGTGATTGGCGAAAAACCGCTGGTGGAAATTATTCCGCTGACCCTCGATAAGGAAGATCAGGTCATTACCCAGTATGCCATGGATCCCATCGGGAAAATCGGTCTGCTGAAAATGGATTTCCTGGGGTTGAAGACCCTCACCGTCATCCAGGAGGCGGTGGACCTGGTTCAGCTGAACCGTGGGGTGAGGGTGGATATTGACGCGATTCCCATGGATGACCCGAAGACGTTTGAGCTCCTGCAGCGTGGCGACACCGTCGGGGTATTCCAGTTTGAAAGCGGGGGCATGCGCGACAACCTGCGCAAGCTCTGCCCCACGTGCATTGAAGAGATTATCGCCATGAATGCCCTCTATCGGCCGGGGCCGATGCAGTTTATCGACAGCTTCGTCAATCGCAAGCATGGCCGCGAGAAAACCGAGTATGGGCACCCCCTCCTGGAGTCCATTCTGAAGGAGACCTACGGCTATATGGTCTATCAGGAGCAGGTCCAGCGGGTGTCGAATGTGCTGGCCGGGTTCTCGCTGGCAATGGGTGATAATCTCCGTCGCGCGATCTCCAAGAAAAAAGCCGGCGAGATGGCTAAAATGCGCGAATTGTTCATTGAAGGATGCGCCAAAACGAATCAGATTCCCGCGGCCAAGGCGCAGGAAATCTACGACATGATCGAGAAGTTCGCGGATTACGGGTTCAATAAATCCCATAGTGCGGCCTACAGCGTGGTCGCCATGCAGACGGCCTATCTGAAGGCCCACTATCCTGAGGAGTTCATGGCCGCGTTGCTTACCAGTGAAATGGGGAATATGGATAAAATCCCCCTTTTCATCGCCGAATGCCGCGCGATGGAGCTGGAGATCCTGCCTCCCCACATCAACGAAAGTGAAGTCCGTTTCAGCCCTGTCAAAGGGGCCGTCCGGTATGGGCTCGCCTCCATCAAGAATGTAGGCACGGCCGTCTGCGGTGAGATTGTGGCAGAGCGCAAGCGCAAGGGCCCTTATAAAGGCCTCATGGATTTCTCACGGCGTTTCCAGGGGCAGGTGATCAATAAAAAGAGCATTGAAAGTTTGATCAAGGCAGGGGCTTTTGATTTTCCCGGCAGCGACCGGGCGCGGGTGTTTGGCGGAATTGATTTCGCCCTGAGCCGGGCCAATGCGGCCGCCCGCGACAAGGCTTCAGGGCAGGGCAGCCTGTTTGATCTCATGCCCGTTGAACCCCAGGTGACGATCGACGACGGCGCACTCCCCCCGGCGGATAAATGGTCGGAGGGGCTGTTGCTGGCCCAGGAGCGCGAATTGTTGGGGATCTACATGAGTGGGCACCCCTTGAGCCAATATTCCAAGTTACTGGAGCGCTATCAGTTGACCAATGTAGAGGGTTTGAAGGCGATTACGCCCGGTGAGCAGACCCGTATCGGGGGGTTGATTTCCGAATTGTTACCCCGCATGACAAAAAAGAAAGAACCCATGGCGGTCCTGAAACTGGAGGATCTGGACGGGTCGGTCGAGGTGGTGGTCTATCCGGATGCCTATCTGGAATACAAGCCGGTGCTGGCGCAGGATCAGGCGATCATGCTGTGTGGCGAGGTCCGGCTGGATGATGAGAACCGCCTGCGCATCATTGCCAATGAAGTCTATCCGCTTAAAGAGGCGCCGGCGTTGTTCGTCGAGCGGTTCAGCCTGCATATGACGGCCGGCCGGGTGAGTGAAGATCCGGCGCTTCTCGGGAAAATACGTGATATTCTCGAACTCCATCCCGGGCAGACGGCGGTGAATTTTTGTCTGGAATATCAATCCGGTGAAAAGGTATTCCTCGATACCAGCAACCATTATCAGGTTACGTGTGATGAAGAGCTGATTCAGCAGCTGGAGCGGCTTCTCGGCGAGAACAGTGTCTACGTGAAAGTTCTCCAGACGCCTTGCCGGAAACCGCGCCGCGAGACGCTCTGGAAGAAGAAATCCAATTTCGGCGGCGCCGGTTAACCCTCTATGGATACAGACCTGAACAGCGTGGCGGCCTATTACCTCAGAACCCCGGAGGGGACTGTGTATGGTCCCGTTGATTTGGTCACGCTCTGCCTCTGGGCGACCGATGCACGGGTCATTCCCGGCTGTGAATTGTCTGAACGCCAGGACGTGTGGGTCCCCGTCGAGACGGTTCCTGAACTACGCCTCAACTGGTCGGTTCAGTTGATGGATGGCTCGTTTTACGGGCCCCTCAACCTTTTGGCCATCCGGGTATTGGCGCTAGAAAACTCGATTCCGGCAAACGCCCGGGTATGCGAGAAGGGTATGGCCCGGAATACGACGTTGAACGACGAGATGATACCGCTCCTGGTGGAGGAGTTTCATCAGATGCTGGCGGGGTGCGGGACGTTGCTGAGCACCTCCCTGGCGGCGACACGGCGGGCGCTCCAGGAGGCGGTCCGTCTGGCAGAGGAGCGTGGGGCGCAACTCGCAGAGAGTCGTGCCAGGCTGGAAAAGACCGAATCCGATTTGGCCGCATCCGTGATGTCGGCGGCTGATTTCGGGGCCAAATTTATCGGGTCAGAATGCGCCTTGAAGCAGGAGCAGGGAAAATCGGCTCAATTGGCGGCGGCCAAAGACGCCTTGCAGAAACAGATGGACCGGGAGGTGGCTGCGGCAAAGTCTGCGGCCTCTGAGTGGGAAGCCAAATTTACGGCAACCGAACGGGCGCTGCATCTGGAGCAGGAGCGTATCGGACAGGAACTCGGAAAAGCGGCTCAATTGACAGGAGCGACCGAGGCCTTGTCCCGGCGCATCGATGAGGCTGAACATGCGCTACGCGAAAAAGAAGCGTGTTTTCAGCAGCGTGAGGAGGTTTTAGTCCGGCATCAGGAGGAGGCCCGGGAGGCTCTCTGTCAAAAGGACGCCGCTATTCAACAACTTGAGCTGGCCCTGGTCGAATCTAAGGCCTTGGTGGCGCGGCAGGAACGTGATATGCATGCCGAAGTGGCGGTGCTGGAGAAGGCGTTGGAGGAGGCTACGCGGCGTGCGGGAGTGCTGCTGGCGGAAGGGGCCGGGGCCAAAGAGCGGTTTGAAAAGGAACAGGGTGCGGCCGTGCAGCAGAACGAGGCGCTTCGTGCCGCGCTCGACGGCGTCAGAGGGCAATACGAGGCACTACTGAAATCGTCCGCCAGAAAAGAACAGGAATCGTCCGACAAGCTCAAACAGATTGAAAAACAAGTCAAAGAGTCGACTGAACAGGTGGCGAAGACGTTGCAGGAGATGGAACAACGCGAACGGCAGTATGGTGATTTGAAAAATGAAATCAATCAACGGAAGCAGACGGGTGCCCCCCGGAGCATGGTGGTGGATGTTGATGTGATCCATGCGGAAGTGCTTCACGCCGAGCCCCACACGCCTAAGGAGGCCACGGACTGGATCACGCCGCCGGTTGCCGAAAAGCCGACCGGCCCCGCGCAGGAAAAGGCGACGCAAAAACCGGGTATATTGACCAGTGTAGAGTCTCGGCTTCAGAATGAGTTGCGACAGTGGGAAACCTTGAATCGGGATAAAAAGCCGCATAAGAAAAACAGTCCTAAGTGGTTCTAAAGGAGATAACTATGACGGAAAATAAGGATGGATTGGATTCAGAGCACCGCGGTGTCGAGGGGCTTACTGAGGTGTTGCGGCTGCAGGCTGAGGCGCTTTCGCGGATTTCAGAGCGGATGTCCGGCATGGGATCGGCTGGAGTCAAATTCCCGCCGCCACCATCCGGTAAGGCGCCGCGTCAGGATAGCATGAACCTGCCGGCTCTGGCCGGGGATCCCGCCCTGAGTGAGGAGTCGTTGCCGGTATTGAATTCGTTCAAACAGTTTCTGGATCAGGAGCGGCGCCGGGGGCGAAAGCGTTTTATCTGGGGGGTTCTCGGGTTGGTCGTGGTGTTCGCCTGTGTGCTGGCCGTCCTGGTGAAGTTGAACAGCGAGCGGGTTCGCTCCCTGACGGCGGATCTCGAGAAAACAAGTACGCGGATCGAACGCTCGCAACTTTCCACGGAGGCGGAGTTGAAAAAAGTTTCCAATCAGGCGGCTCAAACGGCGGCAAAGAATGTGGCGACGGTCCGCTCAGATATCACGCGTAATATCCTGTGGGCGCATTCAACCCTGGCTTCGAATATGAACACCGAACTGACCGATCGTGATAGCCAGATTGAGCGGTTAAAGGAGAAGGTATCCACACTGGAAGTGGATAACACCATGTTGACGCGGCAAGTGGCGGAACTAATCCAGCGGGTTCAGATCATCGAAACGGATTATCTGGATAATATTGACCGACCCTCATTGGCCCTTCCGGCTCCCGAAGCGGTCGGACGTCCCGTCTCCAATGCGATTCCCGCTACCGGGAGGACGGCGCCCCTGACCATCAATTCCGCCCGCTATGGACGTCCCCTGCAGATGCAGGTTCCGAAAGAGTGAGACGTAAGACGTGAGATGTAAGGCGTAAGGGGAAAAGAAAAAACGGGAAGAAGAGTAATCTTCTTCCCGTTTTCATTGGTTTCGAGCGGTCTTTACTGGGCCGCAGGAACGTCCTTTTCAACCATCGCAGCGCGACGACTGAGTTTGACGCGTCCCTTTTCATCAATCCCGATGCACTTGACCCACATCTGGTCGCCCACCTTGCAGACATCCTCGACATTGCGGACGTGGCAATCAGCCAATTCGCTGATGTGAACCAGGCCATCGCGGCCCGGGAAGATTTCGACAAAGCAGCCGAACTTGGTGATGCCGGTCACGATGCCGTCATAAATGACGCCCTCTTCCGGATCCGCGGTAATCATATTGATTTCACGCAGGGCCAGTTCCATGCCTTCCTGCTTGCTGCTGAAGACCTTTACGATGCCGTCGTCATTGATGTCAATCTGGGCTCCGCTGAGTTCGACGATCCGGCGGATGTTCTTGCCGCCGGGTCCGATCAGTTCGCCGATCTTATCAATGGGGATCTTGACTTCCGTGATGCGCGGGGCGTGCGGTGACAGGGCG
>JBIKMI010000260.1:0-4004 GCA_044359285.1 Kiritimatiellia bacterium | reverse complement strand
GTGACGTCATTGTGTGGCGCGTCTTGGATTTGCGTCAAGATCCAGTGCGGATACAAAAGGCATTGAAATAGTTGCGAACCAGAAAGTCCAGGTTACCTCGCGTTCCGCTCGGAACCTGACTTTCGTCGTTCGCAAAGCGAGATTTATGCAGTACTCAACGGCTCTCCCCAGCGATGCGGCCGAAATTGAACGGCTGTTCATGAAGACCTTTTCGGATTCGGAAGGGCAGGCCGCAGGAGAAATGATAGGACGTCTCACCAGAGATTTCATGAGCGGCACGCCCGAAGGTGATCTCTACTGCTTTGTCGCCCGTGAAGAGGGGCAGATCGTCGGGTGCATTTTCTTCTCGCGTATCACGTTTGCATGTGAGAGCAAGGCATTCATTCTTGCCCCCGTCGCAGTACAAACAGACCATCAAGGCAAAGGTATTGGTCAGAAACTGATCAGGTTGGGTCTGGATATTCTATCGAAAGACGGGGTGGAACTGGCCATCACCTACGGTAATCCAAGTTTCTACTCCAAAGTGGGGTTTCAATGTGTCACGGAAGCAGTCGTCCCAGCCCCCCTCACGCTTCAACACCCGGAAGGATGGCTGGCTCAATCCTTGAAAGGCGATGAGATTCAACCAATCAAGGGCAAGTCTTCATGTGTCGAAGCCCTCAACAAACCTGAGTACTGGTAGACGATTTTGCGAACCAGTAAATCCAGGGACTAAATCCAGGAATATGCCCGCCACATGGTGGACCGCTTGACGCGGCGATCTGAGCATATCGCATCATTTCCCCAGTCCGGCAGAATCGTTCCTGAATACCGGTTGGAACAAATCCGGGAGGTGATCGAAGGCCCATATCGGATCATCTATCACATCAAGGCCGATCAGATCGACGTCTTGGCCGTTGTTCATGGGGCGAGAAACATTCTGAACAATCAATAATAGCCGAACCAGCTCTTTGACCGCGACGGCTCGCACGCTCGCCGCGGGTCAAGAGTCACGGCAATAAGATCATATTATGTCTTGCAGACAGCGGATTACAGATGTATCTTCATAGTATATACATAAGGCGGGGTGTGATATGATTACGAAGATTCAGAAATGGGGGAACAGTTTGGCCGTACGGATTCCTCGGTCTGTTGCGCAGGACACGCATTTGAGTTCTGGCAATTCGGTGGATGTGGCTGTGCAGGATGGACAGATTGTGATTGCTCATGCACGACGGCCTCGTTTCCGTCTCGATGAACTGCTTAAAGGTGTCACTGCACAGAATCGGCATCATGAGTGTGACTCGGGGGATGCCGTCGGACGGGAGGCCTGGTAATGGCTGCCTATTGTCCGAAGCGTGGCGACATTGTCTGGCTTTCTTTCACTCCACGGGCCGGACATGAGCAGGCGGGCCATAGGCCCGCATTGGTTCTTTCCCCAGAGTCCTATAATCGCAAGGTGGGCCTTGCCTTGTTCTGTCCTATAACGAGCCAGGTTAAGGGATATCCGTTTGAAGTTCGCGTTCCGCAGGGATGCGAGGTGTCAGGAGTGGTATTGGCTGATCAAGTCAAAAGTCTGGATTGGAAGGCTCGACGGGCAACCTTTTGCTGTGTACTTCCGGCGGAAGCTGTGCATGATGTCCTTAACAAACTTGGCACATTGACTGATGAATAAGATTGAGCGCCGAACCAGGAAGTCCAGGTTACCTCGCGTTCCGCTCGGAACCTGACTTTCACCGTGACCCCGAAGTTACTGTGACTCCGAAGTTACTGAGAGCTGATCAAGGCCAGGGCAGGCGTAGCATTCTTTTCCTTGCTTCTGCAATTTGGGTCCAATACGCTACTGGCAATTCAGGAGACAATTGAAAATGGCAAGTGGGGACTTTTCGCCGGATGCACAGCAGGAGGCAATGATGCCTTTCGAAAGTGAGTTCCCCGATTCGGCTTTGCGCGAAAGCGAGGAACGATTGAGCCTGGCCGCCGCGGCGGCGGACGCGGGGCTCTGGATCCTGAATGAGGCCCGTGATGCCTTCTGGATCAATGCCAAGATCAGCGACTTGTTCGGATTACCTCCGGGAAATACGCTGGGCGTCTCTCAATTGCTGGCACAGGTCCATCCCGATGATCGCCAGGGCATTAGTGACGCCATGAGCCATGCCTTTGAGATCGGGAAATTGACGAGGGTGGAGTACCGGCTCGTGAGGCCTGATGGACAAGTGCGCTGGATGATTTCCCGCGGCCGTCCGTATGCCGGCAAGGAGGGAAGGCCCGTCCGCCTGATGGGGCTCACCGCGGACATTACCGAACGCAAGCTGCGGGATGAAGTCATCCGTTCCATGGAGGTGCAGATTGCCTCAGCGGTCGATGTTGCCGGGCTGGGCTTTTATTGCATGGAGGAGCCGGGAAAAACCCGGTTCCTGGACTACCGGATCCGGGACCTGATCGGGATCCCCCCCGAGGAAGAGCCGAGAGCGCGTGATTTCTGGCTTGCCCGCATTCATAAGGAGGATCTGCCGATGATGCTCCAGGCGAGCAACGATATCCTTGAAAACGGCAAGGACCGTTTGGTTAAGGAATACCGGTACCGGCATCCCCAGCGGGGCGAGGTGTGGCTATGCCAGCGGGCCAACGTCATGGCGCGGGATGGGGCTGGCCAGGCCACGCGCATCATCGGCATGATCCAGGATATCACGGAGCGCAAGCGTAAGGAGGAAGAGCTTCGTGATTCGCTTGAAGAGGTTCAGCGGTTGAAGGATCAGCTCCAGAACGAGAATGTCTACCTGCGGAAGCAAATGCGCAGCGAGGCGGGGAATGGCGCCATTATCGGGGAAAGTGTGCCGATCAGGACCATGATGACCCTCGCCAGACGGGTCGCGCCTACCGATTCTGCCGTACTGATCACCGGCGAGACCGGCACAGGCAAGGAACTGCTTGCCCAGTGCATCCATGACCTGAGTTCCCGCAGGACCAAGACGATGGTCAAGGTCAATTGCGCCGCGCTGCCCGCTCCCCTCATCGAGAGCGAGCTGTTCGGTCGGGAGAAGGGCGCGTATACCGGCGCCATGACCCAGCAGGTGGGGCGATTCGAGCTGGCGGACAAATCGACCATTTTCCTTGACGAAATCGGCGAATTGCATCTCGACATCCAGGTCAAGCTGCTGCGCATCCTGCAGGACGGCAAATACGAGCGATTGGGCGGTCATCACACGTTCAAAACTGATATCCGGGTGATCGCCGCGACGAATCGCGATCTCGCCGCCATGGTCAAGGAGGGGAGATTCAGGGAAGACCTGTTCCACCGCCTGAACGTTTTCCCGATCGAGGTCGCCCCCCTGCGCGAACGCACGGAAGACATCCCACTCCTCGTATGGAAGATCGTGCAGGAGTTCAACACGAAGATGGGGCGCGCGGTCGATGCCATTCCCAAGGCCACGATGGAGCGGCTCCAGCAGTATCCCTGGCCCGGGAACGTCCGCGAGCTGCGCAACATTATCGAGCGGGCCATGATCCTCAGCGATGGCCATTCATTGAAGATCATGCTCCCCTCTGCCGAGCCCGGCTCGTCCGCCGCGCCGGGCACGCTTGAGGCGGCCGAGCGGGCTCATATCCTGTCCGCGCTCGAATACACCCACTGGCGCATCAGCGGCAAGGGAGGCGCGGCCGAAACCCTCGGTCTCGTGCCTACCACCCTTCATTCCACGATGAAGCGGCTCGGCATCACCCGGCCCGTACGGTAGGCCGTAAGGCAACTTCTAGTCCACTCCTCTCTAAATGACGATATATCGCCATACTGGCGATATATCGTCATTTTTTCTCTCCAGCGTTGATTTTGGAGTCATTAAGTCTTTATTTTCAAGACATTCCGTTTGAGTGTCTTACGAAAGACTTTTCCCGCGATCCCTGCTTGGCATGCTTACTGCGATATGCATTCGTGTGAAATCAGAAGCACAAAAGCAAATTGTGACCTGTTCGATTGATATGCGGTTCAAGGGGCAAAAGTTGGGGCAAGCGGTCCAGTTGCTTGT
>JBIKMI010000259.1:0-4010 GCA_044359285.1 Kiritimatiellia bacterium | reverse complement strand
CCCGTCCTTCCTGACGCATATAGAGGACGACGCCGACTTTCTCGTGTGCCACCATATCCATGGCCTTGGCCAGCTGATCCCCGCAATCACACCGCATGGAGCCGAACACATCCCCGGTCAGACATTCGCTGTGCACCCGCACCAGGGGTGATTTCGCCTTACGGGGATCCCCCATGATGAGGGCCAGGTGATGCTCATTTCCGATCAGCGAGCGATAGAGCTTCAGTTTAAACAGGCCATGCCGGGTCGGCATCTCCACGGTACGTTCGAGCTCGACCAGGCGTTCCTCGCGACGGCGGTATTCGATTAAACTCGCCACGGTGGCAATCTTCAGCGCGTGTTTCCGTGCAAATTTAAGCAGCTCGGGCAACCGCGCCATTTCGCCATTGTCCTTCATGATCTCACAGATCACACCGGCCGGCGCCACGCCGGCCAGCCGGGAAAGATCCACGGCGGTTTCGGTATGGCCCGCCCGGCACAACACGCCCCCCTCCCGGGCTTGGAGCGGAAACACATGGCCGGGACTTATCAGATCGTGGCGTTGCGAGCCGGGCGCAATCAGTGTCTTGATGGTTTTAGCCCGATCACGTGCACTGATTCCAGTCGATACCCCGTCATGGGCATCCACCGACTCCATAAACGCCGTGCCAAAATGATCCCCACCTCCCCGGTTCACCATGCTGCGGATGTTCAGCTTTTCAAGACGCGCCTGGGTCATGGCGACACAGATCAGGCCGCGCCCGAAACGGGCCATGAAGTTGATGGCGCGATCCGTGACCTTATCCGCCGCCATGATGAGATCCCCTTCATTCTCGCGGTTCTCATCATCGGTGATCACCACCATTTTGCCTCTGCGGATATCCTCAATCACCGCCTCGATGGAATCAAATTGATATTTTGTTTTCGCCATAATCCTGCTTCCATGAACCCACTTCGACCCGAATCCCTACAAAAAAAAAGGAAACCATTTCGGTTTCCGGGACAATGAACGGCAAAGCTATGCCAGTTCTGTCTTCTCCCATCCAGACTCAGAGGCGTATTCACGCCATCATTACTGTCGGCCACGGCATTTCACCGTGTCTGTCCTGCTTTCGCAAGACTCGCGGGCTATAACCGCCGGTTGGGAATCTTCATCCTGCGATGAAACACCCTGCCCCGAAGACAAACACATTTCTTAACATCTCAAGCAACATTTCTCCGTTGCAGAGTGTGTACCTTAGTACATGAGCTTGAGGTTTTCAATGCTTTTTCCGTTATTCACCAGTTGTTAAGTTGTTGAGTTGCTGAGTTGCCGAGGCTTACCCCCTGACAACTCAACAACCTGACAATCAACAACTCTCTTACTTGGCGTGCTTCGCCAAGTAAGACGCCACCCCGGCGGCGGTGGGCTTCATGGCCTCGTCGCCTTCTTTCCAATTGGCCGGGCACACATCCCCATGCTCTTCGTGGAATTTCAAGGCATCCAGGGTGCGCAGCGCTTCTTCGACATTGCGGCCAATGGGAAGATCATTCACCAACTGGTGGCGCACGATCCCTTTCTGATCAATCAGAAACAACCCCCGCAGGGCGACAGCCTCATTCAACAATACATCGTAGTCACGAGCGATTTTCTTATCCAGATCGGCCACCAGCGGGAAGCCTATCTCACCAATACCGCCCTTTTGCACGGCAGTCTGTCGCCACGCAAAATGGCTGAACTGCGAGTCAACCGACACCCCCAAAACAATCGCCCCCTTCTTTTCAAACACCTTGACCGCCTTGTTGAAGGCCAGGATCTCGGACGGACACACGAACGTGAAATCCAGCGGATAAAAGAACAAGACCACATATTTTCCGCGATAGGAAGAGAGGGTGATCTCTTTGATCTGGTTATCGGGCATCACGGCTTGTGCTGTGAAATCAGGCGCTACTTTTGTGACTAATACTGACATTTTATTTCTCCTTTATTTTAGATTCTTACCAACACTTACACTCCGGCTCGCACCGGAAATTAACAATGAATGTATAATGCCACTATGCGCGTATCATTATCAAGTCAATTTTCAAGAATTCCATTATGTCTCCACCAGCTCATTAACATGAATCTCTTTCAGCCTCTTATCGACTTCACCTTGAATCCTTGAGAATTCCTGCTGCATGCGGCATACGGATGAACGGGCACAGGATTTGGCATCCGATGAACACAGGCTCAACTCAACGCCTCTGGGCCCCGTCACTTTCATGATGTCATACAGGGAGATAGACTGGGCCGCCTTTGCCAGGGCGACTCCCCCACCCTTCCCCCTCCGACTCTCAATCAACCCCCCCACGACCAGGCGCTTCACTAACTTCCTCAGGAACCGATACGGGATGTCCATCTCCTCCGCCACGTCGGATGAGGAGGCCGAAACAATCCCTTTTCTCTGCCGATCCGCAAGCGCAATAACCAAGCGCATCGAATAATCCGTTTCACGCGTAATCATGTCATCCCCTTATATTGAGACGCGAATGGTATCATTAGGCTAGGGAAACATTCAAGCCGGAAAAAAGGGTCTTCACCACTAATGGGAAAATGAAGAAATCCAGATTAAGAATTTTGAACAGAAGCACGCAAAGATCGCGAAGATGAAATAAATGTTTTGCGATTTTTGTGTCTGGCGATTACGCCATCCATCAAAAATCGCAAAACGGTGTTTCCTGAATTGAAGAACAAAACGAGATGGAGAGACTTGCGCAGGGAATATTTTCCATGATTCCTTAGAAGCCCGTTGCGGGATTTTTATGCGGAGTACCCGCCGCATACAAATCCCGCAACATTTTTTCTTCGCGATCTTTGCGTGCTTCTGTTCAAACTCTTCTTTTTATCTGGATTTCTTCATTTCTTAATTAGTGGTGAAGTCTTTTTCTAGATCTCGGCCATGATATCGCCGAATACATGGGGGGCCTGTTGGTGAAGCTCCTTCAAGAGCAGGAGGCATACCTCCCGGATTTCCCACTGGGCACGCCGGTGACACCGCACATGAAACACATGACGCCATTCGCGGAAATTTGCCGAAACAACCAGTTCGGTGGTACAGGCATTGGGAAGCACAAAACGGGCGTCCTCGCTTTTGAGCCCCTTGCCCTTCCACTTCGCGTACATCTCCCGGATAGTTACCATATCCTGCTCATATTCAGACTGATCCTCGGCCCGCACGGCAGGAGGCACCACCCAACCGAAAGTCGATTCAGACACATAGCGCTGGCTTTTCTGGGAAACAGACAGCAGGCGATGCCGCACCAGCTGGTGGGTCATGGCACGGGAGACCTCACTGAGCCGGAACGTGGCATAGGCATGCTCAAAGGGGGACTCATGACCCATGGCAATCAGCTTGGGGAGCAGCTCGCCCATTTTTTCCGGAACCATTTTGTCTCCGCTCTGGTAACAGGTGCGGGCGGCAATCTCAATAACACGCTCCGCGTCAGGGGTAATGGCAAGAAGTTCAACATTCATGGCAGTGACTATAATTGTTAAGGATATGCTCATCAAGCGGATCTTTGCAGTCTCTGTAAAAGAGTCTTGCCGTCCCCGTCGCGAAAGGCATAATACCCACCTTCCTATCACTTCAGGTGATGGGCCCGTAGCTCAGTTGGTCAGAGCGGAGGACTCATAATCCTTTGGTCGTCGGTTCAAGTCCGACCGGGCCCACTTATTTGAGCCTGAGTTCCACATCCTCGCCCTCACAATTCAGCGTGACGCTGTAGGCTTGGATTTTGACGACCTGATAGGCCCCTACCATTTCGCCTTCTTTCATGGCAGAGCCATTGAGGATCGCGACTGGATTTTTTGCCGAGTAAAAAATCCCCCCGAGCACCGGGATATCCGTCCGCGCCACCTTGGGCGGGGGCGGCTCAATCACCGCTACATCCGTAGTGCTCCCCGCCCCTATGACCGCCCTTTCCACCGGCATATCAGGCATCTCCGGTTTCGGGGAACTGGCAACCACCTCCACCTGGGGGGCGGGGCTAGGGAAATCGCCCTGGCTCAGCAC
>JBIKMI010000258.1:0-4014 GCA_044359285.1 Kiritimatiellia bacterium | reverse complement strand
AATGGATATCCAAAGGAAGATGCGGCCCCACAAAGGCAAAACAACGCGCAATTTTCGGCTCTATGCCGTGATGTTTGGCGTATAGTGCGCATAATAGTTCGGCCGCCCGCTTCCCCTCGCCATATGCCGAGGCGGAATCCAGAGGATCTGGCGCCCCATAATAACTTTCTGGAATATGAGTCATACCCGAAGGCTGTTTTCCGTATACGGCACCAGAACTGGTCAGGAGGAACTTTTTAGCTCCAGATTGAACTGTAAAATCCAAAACCCGACGCGTACCTTCAACAATCGTATCATACATTAATAACGGGTTTTCGGCGTTAAGTTGAGCGCTCGCCTCTGTAGCCGCATGGATGACATAACTGAACGGGCCCTCCGGGAATATGAAATCTCGCACATCCCCCTTATGGCACCAAACCGCGGGATGTCGGGCCAAGTGAGGGACCTTTCTATCAAACGCCTCCGGATCCCGCGTCAGCACAACTACCTCCGCCTTCAAACCGAATTCATCATTCGCCCGAACGAAACTTTCCAATAGCCAACAACCAAAAAACCCCGTCCCACCAGTAATAAAAATGCGCTTGCCACGGAGTTCATCCCACAACCCGTTTGTGTGGGCAAGAATGTGATCAAGATCGCTCTGAAGTGGATTTGGCACGGCAGTTCAAGCCCTTCCTGAATATGAGGCAATCTGCTCCCTCGTCAAGTTCAGAACAGCCCCAGTCTCTTTTTCTAGAATAGCCCTATACCAGGACACGGTTTCTGAAATGGTTTGCTCGAACCCCCACTTTGACTGCCATCCAAGCAAATGAAACGCCTTATCCGCCGCCAAGTTGAGCATGCCCGCCTCATGGTGAGCCGCTGAATCTGAACGATCCTCCCACCGGCCCGGCCACAGCTTCACCACTTCCCCTACCAGTTCACCAACGGATCGGTTTGACTCAAGGGCGGGGCCGAAGTTGAAAGCGGAAGAGTAAGATGTGAGATGTGAGATGTGAGACGGAAGAGGCAAAACGTTAGAGGTGAGGGGCGAGACGGGGGAAGTAAGACGTGAAACGTTAGATGTGAGGTGTGAAATGCAAGAGGTGAGGGCGCCGTGGAGCTTCATACCCAAGAGGAGATACCCGCTCAGGGGTTCAAGAACGTGCTGCCAGGGGCGGGTGGCACGGGGGTTTCGCACGGCAATGACTTCGCCTTTTGCCAAGGCCCGCATGCAGTCGGGCACGATGCGATCCAGCGCCCAGTCCCCGCCGCCAATGACATTCCCCGCTCGGGCCGAAGCCACAGCCACAAGAGGAAGAGTTTGAACAGAAGCACGCGAAGATCGCAAAGAAGAGTTTTCTTTACCGCCTCCGGCGGAAAAACCATTTTTCCCCTTCGCGCTCTTCGCGTGCTTCTGTTCAAAAAGGTTTTGCATTTTTACCGGGTTGAAGAAAGATTGCCGATATGACTGGATCACCAGTTCTGCGCAGGCCTTACTCGAACTGTACGGATCATACCCACCGAGCGGATCGCTCTCACGATAGGCGTGCAACCACTCTTTGTTCTCATACACCTTGTCAGTCGTGATCATCACCGCTACACAGGGCCAATCAGCGTCCCGCAAGGCATCCAACACATGCGCTGTCCCCATCACATTGGTTTCATAGGTTTCGATCGGCTGCGCATAGGAGAGCCGCACCAAGGGCTGGGCCGCCAGATGGAATATGATGTCAGGCCGGACTTCATGAATGACCTTCCGGACCAACGCGCGGTCTCTAATGTCCCCAATCCGGTGATCGCAGCGCTCCGCCAGCCCCAACTGGTTAAACAAAGCCGGATCTGTGGCTGGTGGCAGAGCCAATCCCGTCACCTTGGCACCCATCATGAGAAGCCATTCGGTCAGCCAGGAGCCTTTGAAGCCGGTATGCCCTGTTATGAGCACTCTCTTATCTTTGTAGAAGCCGTTTAGATTCATGTGAGATGTGAGGTGTAAGATGTTAAGGGTAAGATGTGAAATGTTAGATGTTAGATGTAAGACGCAAGACGCAAATAAGATGTAATTTTTAGAGGCGTGAACGTAGGTTTCGCATGAGGCCTGCCATTTTTGCTGCAACTGATTCTGTAATGATCTCTACTTTATCCTTCTCAGTGTTGGAAATGTAACCTAATTTGACTGCAATCTCAAGCTGGGTATCCAACTCAGTAAGGGATCCATTAGCAATCTTGAGAAACTGAATGAATTCCTTAGTTGCACCACGTCCAGCGCCTTCCGCAATATTAGAGGGCACCGAAACACCCGCACGCCGCATTTGACTAGTCAATCCATAGTCTTCTGTTTTGGGGAAACCTGCGGTGAGGCGGTAAATACAGACAGACAATTCAACCGACTCCTTCCAAACATCTAACGATTTATGCCCACGTTGCATCTTACATCTCACACTTCACGTTTTACATCTTACATCTCACGCTTCACATCTCACGTCTTACTCCTCACATCTCACCACCTTTTCCACGGTGCATTCCCCTCCTGCCACAACGACTCAAGCAGGCGGACGTCTCTCAATGTATCCATGCATTGCCAGAAGCCGTCATGGCGGTAGGCGTTCAACTGGCCTTCACTGGCCAATCGCTCCATGGGGTCACGCTCCCACAAGGTGGCATCGCCCTCGATATAGTCCAAGACCTTGGGCTCCAACACAAAAAACCCGCCATTGATCCAGCCTTCCCCGGCCTGGGGCTTCTCCTCAAAGCGGGTGACTAAATCCCCATCAAAAACCATGCTACCGAATCGGGCAGGCGGGCGTACCGCAGTCAACGTAGCCAATTTCCCACTCTTGCGGTGCATCTCAATGACTTTCCCGATATCCAGGTTCGTCACCCCGTCCCCATAGGTTGCCAGAAACGGCTCATTCCCGATGAATTTCGCCGCCTGTTTAAGCCGGCCACCTGTCTGGGTCTCTCTTCCGGTATCCAGCAGATGTACCGTCCAATCCTCACTATTACCCTGATGCACTTCGATATGACCCTTATGCATCTCCACGGTTAAACTTCGGGAACGGTAGCGATAATTGACGAAGAAATCCTTGATGATTTCGCCCTTATATCCCAGCGCGAGCACGAACTCCTTGACCCCGTGCGCGGCATATATCTTCATGATGTGCCACAGCACCGGCATCCCGCCAATTTCAATCATCGGCTTGGGCTTTAGCGTCGTCTCTTCCGATAGCCGCGTCCCCAACCCCCCGCACAATATTACTGCTTTCATGGCAATCTCCGTCCTATGTTTTGGCTTTTCGCCCTGTTTACCAATAGAGTAAATAAATCTTTACCACGGAGGCACGGAGACACCGAGAAGAAAATCAAATGTGGCGTTTATTTCGCCCATGCGAGTACCCATGGCCGAAATAAACGCCACGGTTTCCGGGGGGAGTTCTCAGAGAAAGAAGAGTCAAGAGGCCCTCTATATCCTGCGGTACTCCGGATAAATCTTCCCGCATGCCTTTATCATTCCCATGCATCGACGATAATTTTAGACCCCGGCACACCTTGTTGCGCCAATTCATTGCCGAGCGCAGACACCATTAAGGGCGGCCCGGCCAAATAATATGTGCAGGCGTCACTCATGACACAGTCTTTGAGAACATCGCAACTTATGCGCCCCGCGCGAATCGTTCTCTCTTCAATGTGGGAGGCGTGCTCCGCACGGCGATCTTCTGCGAACAGGAAGGCCCCAAACTTCCTACAGTCCCGCACTTTCGCCTCTATTACCTCTAGCCCCAGCAACAATTCCAGCCGTCGGGCACCATATAGCAAGACAACCTTATGGGGATGATCTGGAGACAGCCCCTCAATAAACGCCTGAAACGCCGTAATCCCGGTTCCACCGGCAATCAGAACCACATCCCTCGCCCCATCGACCACAAAATCCCCGTAAGGCAACTTGACCCATACAAATTTCCCCGGAACCAGCTCCCGCTCCATGCGTGTCGTATAAACACCCTTTACCGAATATGAAATCACAAGTCGGTCACG
>JBIKMI010000255.1:0-4065 GCA_044359285.1 Kiritimatiellia bacterium | reverse complement strand
CAAAAATCTCAAGACATTTATTTCTTCTGCGCGATCTTTGCGAGCTTCTGTTCAAAAATCTTCTCTGGATTTCTTCCGTTTCTTAAATTAGTGGTGAAGTCCCTCATGCAGGTGGGATGGACCTGCTGGGCCAGTTCGTGGATGCGGGCCAGAGTGATAAATGGGCTGCCGAGCTGTTCCACCGCGGCGGCACCGGCCGCCACAGACCGCGCCATCAACTCGGGCGTGAGCTGGCGGTCAGGAAAATAGCCGGCGCAAAATTGACCTAACAAGGAGTCCCCCGCACCCGTGGTATCTACGCAACGAACAGCGGGTGCGGCGGCAAACCAGATTTTATCTTGGCCCGCGAACCAGGCACCCTGCGCGCCATCGGACACGATCATGACCTCATGGCAGGGCATGAGCCGGTGCAAGGCATCCTGCAGCGCCGCCCCGGTCTCCAGCGATTCACCCAGCACGGATGCCAGTTCCTGGCGGTTGGGTTTGATGATGCAGGGCTTTTCGGCCAGCGCGGCCGAGAGCGCCGCGCCGGAGGTATCGACGACGGTTGGGCAGCCGGCATCCCGGAACAGGCGGACCAGGAGCGCATAGGTGGTTGGTGGGAATCGCACGGGGAGCGAGCCACTGAGGATGATGACACTTCCTGGAGTCGCCAGCGAACGGGCATAGGCCAGCAGGGTGGGTTCATCAAACGCGAGATCCGGGAATCCCGGGCGGTTGAACTTCATTTCATGGCCCTGTCCATCGGAGCACATGAGGTTGACCCGGGTGGCGTGGGGCAGGGGCAGGAATCGGCAGGTAATGCCGCCGGCCAACAGGGTGTCCCGATAAAAGGCGAGCCGGTCCTCGCCCATCAGGCCTGCTACCACCACGGGCCGGTCATTGACAACCAGTAGTTTTGCCACATTGACTCCCTTGCCACCCGGAGTGGTGGTTTCCGCCCTGATGGTATGCAGCTGATTCAGCGCCAGTGCACCGGCGACCATAAACGTGTGATCCACTGCCGGGTTAAGTGTCAGGGTGATGAACATATGTGACTCCTAAAAAAATAATTTAATGGCGCCGATGGCGGCAAACAGTTGCACGAGCCCTTCGAACACATTCCGGGGAAGGCGCCGGGCGAAGCGGATGCCCAACCAGGCGCCCAGCGCAATGAACGGCAGCATCATGGCGTTGAAGGTCAGGGAGGGGAGGGTGATCAGCCCCAACTGGGCGCTGAAAGGGACCTTCGCGGTGTTCATCAGCAGGAAAAACCAGGCACTGGTGCCGATGAAGGCGGTAGGGGGGAGTTTCATGGCCAGCAGGTAAATGCCCATGATGGGGCCCGCCGCGTTGGCCATCATCGTGGTGAACCCCGCCAGCAGGCCGATGAGGACGGCGACTACACGATGGTGCGGCACCTGGCTTTGGGGATCTGCAAACCGCTGTCGCCACAGGTTCAATCCCAGCATGATCAGGACAATCCCGCCGATAATGGGCCGGATCTGTGCATCCGACAGGTGGCTCATCGACAACCAACCTGCCATAATGCCGACGAGGGTCCAGGGAAAGAGTTTTAATAACTGCGGCCACTCGGCGTGCCGGTGATATACCATCACGCCGATCACATCGCCGGCAATGAGCATGGGCAGGATCAGTCCGGTCGAGAGTTTGGCCGGTATCACGGACGCCGCCAGCGGAACGGCCAAAATCCCCAGACCGGGAAGGCCACTTTTGGCCAGGCCGATGATCAGGGCGGCCAGGGCCATGACTCCCCATTGAAAGGAAGACCATTCACTCATAGGCCACCAGCCGGGATGGTTGATAGAATAAACATCATTTACGAAATCTCATAACACCCGCGCATTCTGGCCCATTCAGCAAATCCTGTCGAAAAAAAACTTTCAGTTCCATTCCTTCCCTCGTATGATACCGGCATTCCTTGAGAGCGAAGTATTACAAATATGTACCTCCCGGAGGCGAAAAGACTCATAATTGTAACATCTGGCGTGACGTCAGGTTGTTTCGAAATATTCTTTAAGTTATAAGTTGTTTGTTTTGAATTTGTTAAGGTTGTGAATGTTGGTTTTGGCACGACACTTGCTTTAATAAAGACCAACGTTTTATCTGTGATAGGGAAATTAATCAAAGGAGTCATGTATGAATGGATGTTGCGAAACGGTTAAAAAGCAATCTTTGCCGGAAATGTTCGGTTCGAATGTCTTCAGTGATGTGGTGATGCGGGCGCGTCTCCCTAAGAATGTCTACAAGAAGTTGCGTGCGACGATTGATGAGGGCAAGGAGTTGGACCCCTCCATTGCTGATGTCGTGGCCAATGCGATGAAGGATTGGGCGATTGAGAAGGGGGCCACGCATTATTGTCACTGGTTCCAGCCGATGACCGGGATCACGGCGGAAAAGCATGACGCCTTTATTTCTCCGACCTCGGATGGGCGGATCATGATGGAATTCAGCGGCAAGGAGTTGACGCAGGGTGAGCCGGATGCCTCCTCGTTCCCCTCGGGCGGTATTCGCGCCACCTTTGAAGCGCGTGGCTATACTGTCTGGGATTGCACCTCTCCGGTGTTTATTAAAACGGACGGGTTGAATACCACCTTGTTCATTCCCACCTCGTTTGCGTCCTACACGGGGGAGGCGCTGGACAAGAAGACGCCGTTGCTGCGTTCGATGCAGGCGCTGAACAAGCAGGGAATGCGGGTTTTGAAGGCGTTGGGGAATAACACCAGCAAGCGCGTCATCACCACCCTGGGAGCCGAGCAGGAATACTTCCTGATCGACCGCCAGTTTGTCGAGAAGCGGGCGGATTTGCGGCATGCCGGTCGCACCCTGTTCGGTGCGCCTCCGCCCAAAGGGCAGGAGATGGAAGATCAGTATTTCGGGGCTATTCATGAGCGGGTTGCCTCGTTCATGGCGGAGTTGAACGAAGAACTCTGGAAGATGGGCGTGTCGGCCAAGACCCAGCATAACGAAGTGGCGCCTGCTCAGCATGAGCTCGCTCCTGTGTATGCGACGGTCAATATCGGGGTGGATCACAATCAGCTGGCCATGGAAATGATGCAGCGGATTGCGCGTAAACATGCGTTTGTCTGTGTGTTGCATGAAAAGCCCTTTGCAGGGGTCAATGGCTCCGGCAAGCACAACAACTGGGCGTTGTGTACGGATGACGGCATGAATCTGCTGAACCCGGGTAACACGCCGCATGACAACATGCAGTTCCTGGTGTTCCTGTTTGCCACGATCCGCGCGGTGCATAAATATGCCGATCTGTTGCGGGCCACGGTGGCCACGCCGGGGAATGATCATCGGCTGGGTGCGAATGAGGCGCCGCCGGCGATCGTCTCGATCTTCCTGGGTGATCAGCTGTCGGATATCTATCAGCAGATCAAGAACGGGAGCGCGAGCCGCTCGAAGCAGGGGGGCAATTTGAAACTGGGCGTGACCACCCTGCCGGCGATTCCCATGGATACCACCGATCGCAACCGGACCTCGCCGTTTGCCTTTACGGGCAATAAGTTCGAGTTCCGCATGCCCGGGTCTTCGCAGTCCCTGAGCGGCCCGAACTTTGTGTTGAATACCATTGTTGCGGAGACGCTGTCTGAGATGGCGGATGCCCTGCAGGGCGCCAAGAATATTAATGCCAGTGTCCAGGCGTTATTGCAGAAGTACGCCAAGGAGCACGAGGCCATTCTCTTCAATGGTGATAACTACACCGAAGAGTGGAAGGTCGAAGCGGCCCGGCGCGGGTTGCACAATATCCGCAATTGTGTGGATGGCATCAACGTCATGACGGAGAAGGAGAATGCCAAGGTGCTGATGAAGCACGGCACCCTTCCCAAGGAGGAGATCCATGCGCGTCATGAAATCCTCCTGGAAAACTACATCAAAACCATCAATATCGAGGCCAAGACCATGTTGTCCATGGCGCGGCGTGAGATCCTGCCGTCACTGATCAGTTATGCAACGGATCTGGCTCATGGTGTGAATGCGGTTGAGGCGGCCGGTGTGGATGCGGTGGCTCAGTCGAAATTGCTGCAGGAAGTGAATGAGGCGGCGGCCGAAATGAGT
>JBIKMI010000377.1:0-4068 GCA_044359285.1 Kiritimatiellia bacterium | reverse complement strand
GATGGCCGCGGCTAGTCGGTACTCCGACCCCGGGTACTTCGGGAGGGCCCCCACCGGGGAGGGACCCGAAGCGCGTTGCATAACGACGGCTTTTGTTTACGGCGGTGAGCCCCGCCTGCCGGGGCGAACGTACGTGCAGGAGGCGTGACGGGCTGCGCCCTGAGCGATCATCCGGATCTTCCCAAGCCCATCAAAAGACCATCTTGCTCAGGGGGCAACCGGCGCGACTCCTGCAAGGCGGGCGCGTACCAGGCGAGTGTGCTTCGGCACGCGAGCTCTTAAGGGACTCAGCGCGTGAACCGAATACTTGGAGGTTCTCGCGCGTGTGGGACAAGTTCAACAACGATGCGCCGCCAAGCCCCTGATCAAGTGATTGATGAGATCATAGGCAGTCCCGGCGGCGCTACGAGTAGCGGAGCCGACGGCGTGCTGGCTGGCCTTTTCCAGCAGCCAGCATGACGGAGGCGGAGTGGTCAGTGTTGAGTCAGTAGAGAGTCCGGAGGATCATAGCGAGTGAAAAGACTATGCAAGAGACCGCAGGTCATTATCGGCAAAGTTTTAATTTACAGCCCGTCAGTCCCCATCGTTCGTCAAGGAATGACGGTAGTTCCGCCCAAATATCCGGATGTCAATCACACCATCTGCGTTCGTATCGACTCCTCGAAGCCATCCATTTGTTGTCGACAAATGATATACAATTTTATCAACCTTATCGGAGTCATCTTTGTAAATAACGGATATGGTGTCTAATCCTCCAATCGTAACCTGATTCCTGTTACTCGAAATGTCTACATACCGAGTACCACCCAAAGGGATAATCAGCGCTACAGGTTCGTCTTCCGTCTTCGTTGTGCAACCTACTGCTAATATGCACAAAAATGGCAATAGAATGCACTGGGTGACTAATCGAATCTTAAAGTGTTGGCAGGGGAACATATTAATATTCCTTCCCACAAGCCTTACTCTTGACGTCTTCACAATGCTGACATTTTTTTCGGCAGTCATCAGACTCGGGATCCTTCGTTAAACACAGGGTACAAGGGTCACATGCCTCCCTTATGACCGCAATTTTAAGTAATCCAGGCCCTGTTCGAGCAGCATCAACACATGTCCCAATAACTCGAGTGCAAGCCCCAGCAGCGGAGCCAGCTGGCGTAGTCGGAATTTTGGGCGGTCCTTTACCCCAGCCTGTTTTACACCATTGACGGACTGCACCACATGCTTTTCGCGCCCATCCAAGACACTTATCGCATTTATCGTCACTCCCGACATCCCCAGTACCAGAGTCACTTACCTCAAGACCAAAACCATCTATTCCGTTTAATGACGAGTTATTAACGAATATCATGAGGTTTGGCGTCTCACTCTCGAAAATAATGCGAACGACTTCATCGCCTATGACAAAGCTTGCAGCCCTACGCCGGGCGAGCACGAAACTCCGATCCCCGATCGGATCACGGCTCATCCATCTTCCCAATTCCGGTGAGTACTGCCGGTAGCCGTAATAATAAAGGCCGGTTTCACGATCTAAATATTTACTAGAGAACCAGAAACCAAAATCATCAATCATCGAACCGCTGGCGACAAGCGTGTTCCCGTAGGCGTCATATTCCCGGTGCGCAACCACTGTGCCGCTAGTGTCCACATAATCCGTAATGTTTCCGTTCGCGTCGTAACAGGGGAAATAGGTTGTACCGTTACGCGTGACAGAAAGCAATCCTCCGATACCTCCAGCACCCAGCAATGTCCCGCTCAGGTCAAGGCCCCAAACGTAGCGGTTGGTGATTATTTGAGATCCGTTATTGGAGAGCTCCGCTACAAGGTTCCAGCCGTCATAGACGAAATTGTTGGTCACGCCGTTAACGATTTTGCGGTAACGGCGTGACATGTAATCATAGGAGTAACACGCATCCGTGTTTTCGTTGGCGGCGCCGATCATCCGATTTTCGCTGTCCCAGGAATAAGCGAACACTCCGTCATTCGTGAGATTCCCGTCCAAATCATAAACCAGTGTTCGTAACCCGCCATTCGTGATTTGTGTGTATTGATTCAGCGCATTTGCCGTGTAACTGTGCGTCACGGAATTGCTGGAGTCACTCACACGATTGCCGATGGGATCCAGTTCCCACGCAAACGAGTTGGCACCCATCAGCGCGGTCGTGAGTTCGGATCGGGAATTGTAGCCGAAAACGTTGGTCGCAACAGTACTTCCTGCATCAATTCTCAGGATTCTTCGCCCTACTGCATCGTTCACATAATCGAACCTTGAAATCAAGGTTGACCCGACTCCATTACTTACGCCCGTCAGCAGATTGCGATTTGACTCATAATTGCGGGACACCGTAACGCCACTGCCAACCGCCGTCCAGCCGGAAAGCAATTCCGAGTTGGGGAGGAAGGAGTAATTCCAGGAATTGGAAATGCTACCGACCACAGATGACAGATTTAAAAATCTCCCCAAAGAGTCAAAGGAATTGAAAACGGAATATGGCGCGGACCCAAGATCCGCCCCCATATGGAAACCGGAACTCCTTCCCAACGAATCGTAGGTCCTGGTCAGTTGCCCCGTCACGTTGGTTTCTGCCGCCAACTGTAGTGCGTCGTTGTAACTGAAGGCGCGGGTGCCCTGGCCATCGGTGATGGTGGTTTGGCGGCCGAGGCGATCGAAGGTGAAACCGACTGCAGGGGTATTGTCGCTGTAGCTGATATTGGTCAGTTGGCTCTGAAAATCGTAATGGTAGTCTGTGGTAACGCCGCGCGCCCAGGTGCGGCGGGAGAGTTTGCCGTCAGGCGTGTAAGTATATGACGGGCCGCGATTATCGCTATATAGTTTATTAGTTAGCAATCCTGTAGCGAGATCGTACCGCCAGACTGTGCGATCAAAGGATGAAGTATGAGTTATGAATGATGAATAATTCGAGATAACCAGCGAGGAGTCGCGCAGGGTGTACATGGCAACCATGCGCCCGAAATCATCGTAATCAAAGGCGACGGGGTAGGCGGCGCCCCAGGTGGCGATAACTTGCCCGTTCAGATTGTGCGCCTTGTACACGGTGCCGGTGACAGCATCGGTCACGGAAATCTGGAGACCGGTGACAGGAGAATAAGTGTAACTGGTACGGTTTGAGGCGGCGTCCATGACCCAGTCGACTTGACCGAGGTCGTTGTAATGGGTGTAGATACCGACAAGGCGCACAGCACCCTCACCCCCACCCTCTCCCCTGAAGGGAGAGGGAGAAGAGGCGGAAAGCTGGCGTCCGAGCGCATCATGGGTGTAGATGGTTTTAACCTCAGTGGCACTGGTGCTTTCGACGGGAAGTCCATTGTAGGTGACGCTAGTGGCCGCATTGGTACTAAATGGGCTGCGAATGGTTTTTGTTACCAGCCGGTGGGTTGCCTCCATAACCGTCTCAGAGCCGGTAACGTTACCCAGGATGTCCAGGGACTCGCTCTTGAGCACGGCGCAACCGCAGGACAGCCCCCCGGCGCTGGAGCGCGAAATGGCATTGGTAACAGGAACGGCGGATGCATTGGGATAGACCAGGGACAGCGTTTCGTCATACCAGTCGCCGTCGCGCTGGATATAGCGGCGAATGGTCTCGCTGACTCGGTCGGGGCCGGCAAGATCAAGGAGGCCGTTGGCGTTGACATCGAGTCCACTACGGATTTGATTCCCGAGTTCATCAAATTCGCTGAGGGTTGTTGAGTTGTTAGGTTGCTGGGTTGTTGAGGCTAACTGCCCTTTGGTGTTGTAGACAAAGGAGTTGGTGAGGACGGTGCCTCCAAAACCCAGCTTCTCCTCTTTGACAGGGCGACCAAGGAACCCTACGGCGGTTTTGCTCCACATTAGCGAGTTGGTGCCGGAAGGGCCGGAATAGACTTTGCTCCATTGGGTTCCGTCACTATTGACGCCATAATCATAGCGCGTCTTGAGTAGACCGTTTTCCGAAGTTGAAAAAGGCCGCCCGTCAATGTTATTGACGGTGGTCTGAATGAGGCCGCCGGGAGAAGTGACCGTGCGGCTGAGCCCATTCAAGGCATAACCGTATTGAGTGACGAGGCCGCGGG
>JBIKMI010000254.1:0-4085 GCA_044359285.1 Kiritimatiellia bacterium | reverse complement strand
GACCGGAAACGGTCTTTCCTCAATTCATGAGTCTGCCCCGCACACTCACCATTGGCCCGTTAACCTTTGATACCCCGATTCTGTTTGCGCCCCTGGCAGGCTATTCGGACTTCGCCTTCAGGATGAGCTTGCGGGCACTGGGGGGCATCGGGTTCGCCTATACGGAGATGTTAAGCCCGGCCAGCCTGCTGATCGGGAAAGCCCAGCGGCTGAAATCGCTGACCGCAACGTCCGTGGAGGACCTGCCGCTGGGTCATCAGATCTACGGGGCCCACTACGACACCCTGTGTGCCGGCGCGGTCCTGCTCGAGCAACGGGGGGCCCAGCTCATTGATATCAACATGGGCTGTCCCCAGCGCAAAATTTCCGTTCAAGGCGCGGGAGCCGGGCTTCTGCGGGATCCCAAGGAGGCCATCCGCATCGCCGCCGGAGTGGTTAAATCCGTCCGCATCCCGGTCACCGTCAAGTTACGCCTCGGCTGGGATACGGAAAATCTGGTCGCCAAGGACATGGTTCCTGAACTGGAAGCCGCCGGCGTGGCGGCCATTACCATTCATGGGCGAACCCGGTGCCAGGGATTCAGTGGCGCCGCTGACCTGCAGGGGATCCGGACGGTGGTGCAGGCGGCCACCCGCATCCCGGTAATCGGGAATGGCGACATCACCTCCCCTGCGGACGCCGTGCGCATGTTTGAAATAACCGGGTGTGCCGGCATCATGCTCGGGCGGGGTCCGCTGAAAAATCCATGGCTGATCCGTGATATCTGGAACGAACTACGCGGGCTGCCTGCCGCCCCGTCCCCGGGCCGCGATGAGTGGGTGGATTTCGCCGGGACTCATTTTGAGCGGATGATTGAGCTGTATGGGCCATTGGGGGCCACGCGGCTATACCGGAAGTGGATTCCCCAATATCTGCGCCGGATGCTCTCCGGCCGGCGTCATCTGGTGGAAATGATGCAACTGGAAGATGCCGTCGATATGCGGCATGCCATCGAGTCCCTTCGCACCCTCCGCTCCCCTGAGAGTACGGATCACCCCACGGGGCTGCTACAAAACTAAAAAGGCGCAAAGGTTTCCCTTCACGCCTTTTGCCAAATAATCAAGCGACTGATCGCTGATCCGTTAGCCCTTGGTCACTTTGCCGGAACGGATGCACCCCGTGCATACGGTCTTCCGGGTCACGCTGCCACCGGATTTCACGCGAATCTTCTGAAGATTCGGGAGGAATTTCCGCCGGGTAATTCCCGTTGTGTGCAAGCCGATCCCACCTTTTGCCTTGGCCAAACCATGACGCACAATTCGATTGCCCGTGCTAATCGTTTTACTACAAATTTCACATGCCCTACCCATCGGTCGTCTCCTTGAATTAATGAGGGGCGAATAATAGATATCTCCCCTTCCTGACGCAAGACAAAAATCGAACACACCAAAAGTCAGGGAACCGGTGTCCCTCCCGGCACCACATTGCCAGCAGGAATAAACACCTCAAGTTGCGCGGCTTGGCGGGGCGCCCCGCCGCCCCACTCCAGACGCAAACGGGCGGCACGCGGCACCAGCGTCCGGCTGGAGGAGGTCCAGTTATTGGTCCACCCCGCGTCAGAAAGAACGGCGACCTCAAAAGCGACCACCTGCTCCAAAAGGGTATTACTGACAGCCGGAGCCAGGGCATTAGAGCCCCATAAGCACTGGCTTTCACGCACCAGTTGTCCCTCTGGTCCTGCGCCAGTGGGAATCAGGGTGTAGCGGACCCGCACGACTTCCAGACCCGAGAAGTCGGATTCCGGGGCAGGAAGACTTCCGCAGGAAAACGCAAGCGAGGAGTGGCATGGGGCATTGCTTTCGATGACCACGCTCTCCAGGGAAAAGGCGGGACTATTAGATGACGGAACCTGCGCGCACTGGCTTAAATCCTGGCGGAGTTGATCCAGCACGGCATGAGCCGGCTCCAGCCGCTGGGCCTGCTGCCGGCGTATCGAGGTCGTCATCGTGCGATAGACGGCAACCGCGGCGACTAAAATCAAACTGGAAACAGAGAGGGCCACCAGAATCTCAACCAGCGTCATGCCGGCCTGTCGCCTGCCCCCGTCCATCATCAGTTGGAAAACATCCTGACAGCGAAAAATATCAGCGCCGCCACGACCAGCAGGACCAACCCGATGGTCAGGATCACCCAGGGCTTTCGGTTATCCTTGCGATTGCCGAAGGGGGAAGCGGTGTGGAAATTCTGGGGAATATGTCGCGGCTCGACCATGATTTCAATTTTAGCGGTATCGGAAGCCGTGCCGGCATCCACCTCGACGTCCTGTCCGTCAAACATCAGCTCCACGCTGCCAATCTGAAGGATGTCCTTGGGGCACAACCCGGTTTTCGTGACGCCGGCCCCATTCAGACGCGTTCCATTCGTGGAGCCAAGGTCTATAAGCGAATATCTGTTCCCATCGCGGACAATGCTGCAATGTCGACTGGAGATGGAGGGGTCATCAATCGGCACATGATTCTGCTGGGTTCGCCCGATGAAGGTTTCATCATGGGTCAGCTCAAACTTCTTTCCCTTTACCGTACTCGACATTCCGATCAGGACAGCCATACAGAATCCTTTCACCGATAAATTTGAAACGCAAAGTGTCTCACGATTACAACCGGGTGTCAATATACAGGGGGTTCACAAAAAAACTGAAAGGCCCTGCGTCGCTAGACGCCAGGCACTTTCAGTTTTCAAGGAGGGGCCATTACCGCCCCCACCATACGCCCGGAAAATCAGGCCAGCTTCTTCGCCAGATCCGCGGCGGAGGCGGCATCGGCCGCATAACCATCCGCACCGATTTCATCACAGAACGCCTGAGTGAGGGGGGCGCCTCCGATCATCAGCTTGACCTTGCCAGCCAGATCGGATTGCTTAAGCGCATCCACGACTTCCTTCATGTTCGTCATGGTGGTCGTCAGCAATGCCGACGCGCCAATCAAGCTGGCATTATTCGCCCGTGCGAGCTCGATGAACTTGCTCGCTTCCACATTGATGCCAGCGTCCACAACCTTGAACCCGGCCCCTTCAAGCATCATGCCCACCAGATTCTTACCGATGTCATGCAGGTCACCCTTCACCGTCCCGATCACCACCACGCCACGCGGCTCCACCTTGGCGGCGGCCAGAGCGGGCTTCAACACTTCCAGGCCGGCCTTCATCGCCCGTGCGGCAATCAGCACTTCCGGAACATAGACTTCATTCTTTTTGAAACGCGCCCCAATGATGCCCATTCCACCCAATAACCCGTTATTCAAGATATCCGCGGCTCCGATGTTCTCGTTCAACGCCTGTTGCACCAGCGTTTTGACATCATTGGCCTTGCCCTTCATCAAACTTTCCTTGATCTGTTCCAAAACTGCGCTCATCGAATACTCCTTATGGTTTTCTGCTATACGTCTACTACGTCCAAGAATTCGCACACCTTAACACCCCTCCCTCGGCAGGAATAGCGTATTAGTGCTCAATAATACAACAATCTTGCTGAGTCTGGGTAAATATTTGATTGCATCGACTCTCGTGATTGACTTCAACTCTTGACGCAGGCCCCATAAATATAGATATTCAGCCTGTTTTAAAGAGCCGTGGCCCCTATGTGTCGATACCCATAAATACGTTATTCTTGCCGTTATGCCAACTCTTTCCAAAAGACTTCTGCGAGAAGTATCACGGGAGGTGCGACAAGCCACCGGGGTACGCCCTTTTTTCATGGGCCTGAACGGGGAGACGGAACCGGACGCCGATCCGCTGGGCGTGGTGAGCCTGAAGCTGAAAAAGCTCCGCATCTATGCCCTTCATGAAAGCGTCACGATGGGTTGCCCCTATTTCTTTGAAATCATGCCGGGGCTGGGCAGCTGGATTGTGGCGCTCGAGCACCGCAGAATCACCCATGGTGCATTGCTTGGCGGGGAAGTGCTTTACGAGGAAGCCCCCCTTCCTGAAGCGGAGTGGATCCGGTCGCTTCTCGCATGGGGGCTGTCCCCGACGCAAGCCCGTGACTATTATGCCAACCTCCCCGTATGTTCTGTTCTGGAACGGAATGAGGCGGCGGCCCAGCTTGAGCG
>JBIKMI010000253.1:0-4099 GCA_044359285.1 Kiritimatiellia bacterium | reverse complement strand
GCGGCTGATGGACGATAGCTGGGCGCAAGAATCGTTCGTCGAGGACGCCGAACGCCACCTTGAGGAAAATCTCGTCCCAGGCGCAGGACAAATTTCTTCCAAACCGAAAAATATTTCACACCCGCTACGCCCTGAAGTATGCGCATGCGCTTAACTTCAGGGCTGCGCTCAAGTCGCGAAGATCGCAAAGGAAGAGGGGAAATGTGGCGTTAATTTTTCCACCTGGATACAGGTGGAGAAAATAAACGCCACGCCGCCCTTGAGGAATTCATAAGGCCTCATTCAGCCAGCCCGGTAAGTAAGCGACAACCCGATACCCGTTTTTTCGTATTGCTTCAAGACACCGTGGCAAAATTCGCAGTTCGGTATTCCGGAATGCGAATCTTGCCACATTCTCTGCATTCTTCGCGGGCTTCGCGACTTGAGCGAAGCCCTGAAGTTAAGCGAATGCGCATACTTCAGGGTGTAGCGGGTGTGAAAAATTCTTTGCATTTTTTGCGTCAGGTAGTCCTGCAAGGAGAAGAGAAGATTTTGAACAGAAGCACGCGAAGACCGCGAAGGAAGAAATGGTTTTGCCTGCGGCGCAAATACGATGGAGTTGAATTCCAATAATTATCATGCGGGAGAGGCGTATTCACAAGAGTTGTAACTCTCTGTAGTGCAAAGGTAACCACTCTTTAGTCCTGCAAGGAGAAGAGAAGAATTTGAACAGAAGCACGCGAAGACCGCGAAGGAAGATCTGTTCAAAATTCCTGGTTTTGTTTTCCATTCACTGGCGTCCCATAAGGACGCCAGGGTTATTCGTTATTTGTTAATGGTTATTGGGCAAAACAGGATAATCGAAGAATGAAAATATCGGAAATGGCACAGAGCAGAACGCTCAGGAAATCCGTGTATTCCCCAATAACTAACAACCAGTAACCAATAACCGGCGTCCCTATGGGACGCCAATGTTTTCCATTATCGGGTTAACCTTAGTTCTCAGAATGGCCATATTGACAAGGATTTGCAGTTGTTCGTGAATATGCCCTGTCATATGCCCTGCCCGTCTACCCGGCGGTTGACAAATAACCTTGCTGTGTTAGAAAGAGAGCTATGAAGGAAAAAAAAAGGGCCCCGGCAGAGCAGGCTCCCCATGAGCAGCACCTGAAGCTTGTGGCTCCCGGCAATATATCGAAATTTGCCCCTTATTTCATCCTTTTCCTGTCGCTTCTCGCCACACTGACACTTTGGGCTCTGTATGATGCCAGTCTGAAAGAACGGGCCCGATTGATCTATCTTGACCGGACAGATGAGATCAGTGCCGGCATCATCGCGGGGATACACGAGAACGAGCAGATCCTGCGCGGTGCAGCCGGCCTGATCAATGCCAGCGACGTGGTCAACCGTGACGAGTGGCGCCGGTATGTAGAAACCCTGAATCTGGTGGATGACTACCCCGGCATCCTGGGCGTCGGATTTTCCATCTGGCTGACGCCATCCGAAAAGGAGGAGCATGTCCGCACGATACGGGCGGAAGGCTTCCCCGACTATGTCATTCGCCCTGATGGCCAGCGGCCGGTTTACACCTCGATCATTTACCTTGAGCCGTTCAACTGGCGCAATAAGCGTGCCTTCGGGTATGACATGTTTTTCGAGCCTGTCCGCAGGAAGGCCATGGAAATGGCCCGGGACGAGGGAGTGGCCACCCTTGCGGCCAAAATTGTCCTGCTGCAGGAGACGGACAAGGATGTCCAAAACGGCATGCTGATGTATGTGCCGGTCTACCGCAAGGGGATGCCTGTTGGTACGGTGGAAGAACGTCGTGCCGCCATTCAGGGTTTCGCCTACAGTCCTGTCCGGTTTGCTGATTTTATCCATGCTACATTAAGGAAAATACCGCGGGATATTGCCTTCGAAATTTTCGCGACTGACACGGCTCAGCCCGAAGCCCTGATGTACGCCAACATGCCGGCGGGGTCGACGGCCCTGCCTGAAGGCTACAGATCAACCTATAAGAGCACAAAAATACTCGATGTCTTTGGCGCAAAATGGCTCATCACGTTTAGGAATACGCCCCTGTTCCGGGATGAGATACAGCGATTCACCTCTTATGCCGCCCTGGCTGGAGGGATTGTTGTCAGCTTGCTGTTGACCCTGATAGCCTTCGCCTTCCGTAAGGCCGTCGTTAAGGCCTATGACGTCGCCCGGACGATGGCTGAGAGTGAGGCGCGCTTCAAGGGGGCGTTCCAGCATTCAGCCATCGGCATGGCCCTGGTTGCGCCGGACGGCGCCTGGTTGAAAGTCAATAACAGCCTCTGCGCGATGCTCGGCTATACCGAGGGAGAGCTCTTGTCCATGACGTTCCAGGACATCACGTATCCGGATGATCTTGGGGCCGACATGGATAATGTGAAGCGGATGCTTGCGGGGGAAATCGAGACCTACCAGATGGAAAAGCGCTACTTTAGCAAGCAGGGAGAGATCATTTGGGCCCTGCTGGCGGTTTCCCTTGTCAGGAATGCCGAGGGGGTTCCCCTGTATTTCATCTCGCAGGTAGAGAACATCTCCGAGCGCAAACGGACCGAGTCGCTGCTCAGGGAGAGCAGCGAGAGATTCTCCGCGGCATTTGATAATGCGCCGTTGTTGTTCACCATAAGCGCGCTTGAGGATGGGACGTATCTTGATGTTAATCAGAGGTTCCTGAACATTACCGGCTTCACCCGGGAGGAAGTGATCGGGAAAAACTCGGTTGAACTGGGCTGGATAAGCGAGGGGGATCGCAGTCTGTTGAAACAGAAAATGCAGCAGGATGGCCGGATCAGCGACTGGGAGCTGAACCTGAAGGCGAAGTCGGGCAAGAGCATCCTCTGCAAATACTGGGGTGAGATCATATATGTTGCCGGGCACAAGCGGCTCCTTTCGATCGGGATGGATATTACGGAACACCGGAAGGGCGAGCAACAGCAGCGCCTGCTGCATGATCAGCTTTTTCATGCGCAGAAGATGGAGTCGATCGGGCGTCTGGCCGGGGGCGTTGCCCACGACTTCAACAATAGTCTTTTCTGTGTGCTGGGGTTTGCCGAGATCATTCTTGAAAAACTTGACGCGCAGTCCTCGCTGCGTTCCGATGTCGAGCAGATCCGGCGGGCGGCCCAGCAGGCGGCGGACGTGACGAAGCAGTTGCTGGCGTTCAGCCGGAAGCAGGTGCTTCAGGCGCGGCCGATGGATTTGGATGGCCTCATTGTCAACCAGCAGAAGATGCTTCATCGTATTATCGGCGAGGATATCCGGATTGAATTGGATCTCAAGGCGGCTACAGCGCTGGCTATAGTGGATGCCTCGCAATTCCAGCAGGTGCTGATGAACCTCTGCGTGAATGCCCGCGATGCCATGCCGCAGGGCGGACCGCTGGTGATTCAGTCCAGGGTGGTCGCGGCGCCCCCGCAGGTCGAGTCGCCGGTGATCAAGGCGGGGGCTTCCGTCGTCAGGGTTTCCGTGATCGACCAGGGGGTTGGCATGCCGCCCGCGATGATCGACCGGATTTTCGAGCCCTTCTTTACCACTAAGGAAGTTGGCAAGGGGACCGGCCTGGGGCTTGCTGTGGTGCAGGGGATCGTCAAGCAGCACGGGGGGTGGATTGAGGTTGCCAGCAAGCCCGGCGCCGGAACCCGTTTCGATATTTTCCTGCCCTGTGCCGAGTGGCTCCCCCTCTCCGAAGAGGAGGAGAATATGCCCCCGCCCGGGGGCCATGGCGAGTGTATCCTGCTGGTTGAAGATGACCCGATTGTCCGGCAGGTGGGGGCGATACGGCTCCGGAACCTGGGATACACGGTCCTGGAGGCCGAAGGCGTGGAGAGCGGCTGGACGCAATACCAGTCGGCGCGCGCCTCTATCCGTGTGCTCCTGAGTGATGTGGTCCTGCCCGACGGGAGCGGGGTGACCTTGGCGGAGCGGATCGCCGCGGCCGACCCCGCGGTGCGCATCGCGTTTTCCAGCGGCTATGCCGACGAGAGGTCACGTGTCGAGGAAATCACTGCGCATGGCTGGCCCTTCATTACCAAGCCCTATAACCTGCTGGCCTTGGCCAGGTTGATCGAATCGCTACTGAGCCGGAATG
>JBIKMI010000252.1:0-4118 GCA_044359285.1 Kiritimatiellia bacterium | reverse complement strand
CGGTTCAACAACAAGGTGGCGGATCCAATCTGTTCGATGACCCGGGCCGGCTTCGCGGGATCATCCAAACCATCCGGTCCCATTATGACGGGCCGCTGTCCGTCAAAATCCGGCTCGGTCGGCCCACTCCGGACTGGCGCGCCGTGCTGCATGACCGGCTTCATCTGCTCGAGGACGAAGGGGTTGATGCCATCACGCTTCACCCCCGGTTTGCAGAAGAATCCCTGAACCGGTATCAACCCCGCCACACCTGCTACGCTGAACTGGCCGCGGTGACCCGCCTCCCCATTATCGCCAACGGGGACATTACCGGCAGTGACTACGTCCGGTTGAATGACGCCTGTTTTGCGCCCGTGGCGGGACTGATGATCGGCCGGATGGTGGCGGCGCGCCCCTGGTTCTTCGCCCAGTGGCATCAGCCGGAACAGTGCATTGATCACCATGAAGTGTGGACCCGGCTATGCAACTATATGGAGGCAGATTTTGATCCGAAAAAAGGGCTCATCCGGCTGAAGGTCTTTACCCCCTATTTTGCCCGTAATTTCGCCTTCGGCCATACCTTGTTCGCGGCCGTACAGAGTGCTCCTGACTGGACTATCGCCAGAGCCCGGGCCGACGCCTTCCTCTCCTCACAGCCCGCCCTGAACAAGACGATCACGCTAAGCGGGCTGTAGAGAGTCATGAGTCATGACTCATTCATCAAAGGTCACCAGGCCGCTCTCGCGCAGGCTTGAAAAATCCTTGGATTTACCGGAAGGCCTGCGCCCGATAATGACATGATCGAGAACTTTGATGCCGATCACCTGACCGGCCTGCACCAGCTGCCGCGTCAGCTTGATATCTTCCGCAGAGGGAGCCGGGTCGCCGGAGGGATGATTATGGATCAGCACCAAGGCGGCGGCACCCATCTGGATGGCGCTTTTAAAGACCTCCCGTGCATGGACCAGACTGGCATCCAGAATCCCCTTTGAAATTTCGTGCGGGTTCCCCTTCAGCCGGTTACGGGTGTCCAGGTTCAAGATCCAGAACCGCTCATGATCCAGCCCGCGGGCCTGCGCTCTCATCAGGTCCGCCGCATCCTCGGGGGTCCGCACAAATCCCCCGCGCTCATCCCGGGTTTCCTCGGCCATCCGCCTGGACAAATCAAGCGCCGCACGGAGAATCTGCGCCTTAACCTTCCCTAATCCCTTGAATGCGGGGTCTCCGGCCAGCTCCTCCGCAGAGGCTCGCGCCAACGCCGTCAGGCTGCCGTATTTGAGCAAGATCCTTTCAGCCAGATCAACCACGTTAAGGCCACGCGAACCGGTTCTCAGCAGGATCGCCAGGATGACTTCATCGGAGACATGCTCCACTCCCTGGCGCGCAATCGCTTCGCGGGGACGCAGACGTGCTGGCAGGTCACATATCCGATAGCACAATGCCGTTTGACCCGGTTCCGGGACAGCGTAATCCGCATGGCTAAAAGGCCTTTCTGATTCCATGAGGCACAGTTTAGCCTATTTTAGCTATAATTAAAGATAATTTAACATACTACCGGCTGGGCGCCCTGGCGCTGCCAATCCGCGGAGACTTCCGCAGCGGCTGACATGAAATCGGAGCCGGTCATGCTCACCCACGACACGTTCAATTGATGCCGGAACCAGGTCATCTGCCGTTTAGCCAACTGCCGGGTACGCTGGATAGTGAGTTGGATGGCGACCTCCCGTGTCAGTTCGCCCTGCAAACAGCGCACGGCCTCGGCATAACCAATGGCGCCGGCGGCCGTCCCGGACAACGCTCCATACCGGTCCATCAGGGCGCGGGTCTCCTCCAGCAGGCCGTCTTCATACATTTTATAAACCCGCTCCTCGATCCGCTTCACCAGAAGCTCCCGGGGCACGGCTAGTCCCGTCACGCATGCCGGGTTAGAACCCCGGTTATCCCAGGAGCGGGGTGGATCGGAGAACCCGGATTCGATCAGTTCAAGCGCACGCAGCAGACGTCGACTGTTGGAGGGATCGGCCAGCCCCTGCAGCCAGGCGGGATTACGGGTGGCCAGCGCACGCCGGAGCCCCTCGGGGCCTTCCTGATCCAGCACGGCCTGCCAGCGGGCCCTGACCTCGGGCAAGGGATCAGGTAAATCATCCAGTCCGTTGAGTAAAGCCTTGATGTAGAGGCCCGTTCCCCCGGCAATGATCACGGGAACGCCCCGGTCCCGGGCCGACTCAAAGCAGCGTCTGGCTTCCGGAATGAACCGTGCGACGCTGAAGGGGTCTGAGGGGGGGACCAGATCTAGCCCCCAATAGCGAACGCGGCCCCGTTCCTGAGGGGAGGGCTTGGCCGTTCCAATCGTCATATCGCGATAGACCAGCATGGAATCGGCGGAAAGAATATCCGCGTCCATCATCTCAGCCAGGCGTTGGGCGACGGTTGTTTTTCCGGCCGCCGTCGGACCGACAAGAAAAAAGGCCTGCGCATGACAGGAAGCAGGGTTCATTCGCGGGAAGCCTGCTCCTCGTGCGCAAAAAAAGAAGAGAGCAGATAGAGCCCTACCCCGATGCAAATCGATGAATCAGCCACATTGAAAGCCGGGAAATGATGGTTTTCCCAGTAGAAATCAAGAAAATCGACCACATACTGAAGCCGGATACGGTCAAACAAATTCCCGGCAATCCCTCCCAGCATCAACGCAAGTGAAAGCCGGTGAATGAGGCTGTCGGTCAGGAAGGAGCGGCGGAAGCAGATGAGCAACACCAGCACGATGGCGGATACCGCCACTAGAACCCCATTCCACCCCCCCAGCATTCCCCATGCCGCCCCGATGTTACGGACATAGGTCAGGCTGAAGCAACCGGGGATCAAAACGAGGCTCTCGCCAAGCTGAAATCGAACCGTCACCAGATACTTTGTGATCTGGTCGAGCAGAACGATCGCAATACTCAGCAATAACACCTGCATGATTAGTGTCGGACCTGATCTCCTGCATCAGGAATCGTTACGTCTCAGGCTCCGGCTTATTCCGATTCTTCTGGTTCCGATACTTCAGGAGCCTGTTCGACCCCCTGGGCGAGGGTGTCGCCAAAGGGGCGGAAGCGGGTGCGCCCCTTTTCCTGTTCAGACTGACAGCGGATACACATCCGGGCAAACGGGAGGGCGTACAAACGCGGCTTTTCAATCACACATCCACAGCCATCACAGAACCCATAGGTGCCTTCGGCAATACGTCGCAGTGCGTTATTGATTTCGAAAACCGAATCATGCTCGCTACTGACCAGGTTCAAGGCGAACTCCTTGTCAAAATCATCCGTCCGGTCTTCAGAGGAGGTGTCGTCGACATACTTGAGCGAATCATCGGACTGGGACGAAATCTGGCCGGTCAAACGATCGAGCATCTTGATCATGGAATCCTTCAGCTGCGTCAGGACTTTCACGTCAAAAGGCGACTTACGGACCGTGATGGACTCCGTTTTATGAACGCCAGCTTTCGCGGGTGCAGGCTTGGCTGTAGAGACGCCCTTGGTGGGGGCCACCAGCTTACCCACCGGCATCTTCACGCTGGGAATGGGCTTTTTCGCACTGACTGGCGATTTTACAGCGGTTTTTTTGGAACGGGGAACCGGTTTTGCCGTTTGTTTCACGGCTTTACCTTTTACCGTCGCCGATTTTTTAAGCACCTTGCTTGTCTTCGCTGTCTTTTTTGCCATAACGCTCTATCCACCCTTTCAACCAAACTTGATCTTTGATCCTTCAAAAAAAGCATGCCTAGATATCAAACGAATCCCGAGCTGTCAACCTCGTCAGGCCCCTTTGGCCCAGGAAAGGATGTCGGCAGAAAGCGCACGCACCTCTATGATCCGACACTTTTCAGACGCCTGGTCGCCCGGGATTTCCAGTTCATCCCCGCTGTGATGGCCCGTGAGGACTTTGCCCAGCTTGCTGCTGCAGGAAATAATCCCCATGTCCGTATCCTGATCCCATTCCCCCAGAATACTGAAGGTCTGTTGCTGCCCCGATGCCATTTCAAGAACGACCGTGGTCCCCATCCCCGCGACCTCCGTGGTGCAGCTGGCAAAATCCGTACCGTGCACCATCTTGAGATCCAGGTCCAGTTCAGCGCTGCGATGCATCAGAATGCCCTG
>JBIKMI010000251.1:0-4173 GCA_044359285.1 Kiritimatiellia bacterium | reverse complement strand
ACATGCGGGGTTATTTATGCAGAGATTTACGCAGGGAATATTTTATATGATTCCTCAAGAACCCGTTGCGGGATTTTTATGCGGAGTACCCGCCGCATACAAATCCCGCAACATTTCTTCTTCGCGGGCTTTGCGAGCTTCTGTTCAAAATTCTTGGTTTTGTTTGCCATGATCGAGACGGGTAATTGAGTAGCTAAACACACCAAACATTATGTTAACGAAGGATTCCATTCGAAGCGTCATGCGGAAACGGCGCGCCTCTCTGCAGGCGGACTGGGTATTGGCCCAGAGCCGTGCGATCATGGCGCGGGTGCTTGTGCTGCCGGAATTCCAGCGCGCGGAAGTCGTGCTGGGCTATTTGGCCCTGCCCGGCGAAGTGTCGGTGGATGGCCTTCTCGCGGCCGCCTGGAAGGCGGGGAAACGTGTGGCCGTCCCGGCCGTGCGGGATGACGGGGAGTATATGCCCGCTTGGCTGACGCCCAACGAATCCCTGACGCATGGGAACTTCCAGGTGCGGCAGCCGGTAACCCCCTTCTGGGCCAAGCCGGACGGCTATGGGCTGGTGGTGGTGCCCGGAGTGGCGTTTACCGCCAACGGCGACCGGCTGGGACATGGAAAAGGGTATTACGACCGGATGCTCGCCCGGCTGGGGGCGAAGGTCGTCTGCAAGGTCGGGGTCTGTTTCTCGTATCAATTGGCCCCGGAATGGCCGGTGAGTGAAACCGATGTGCCTATGAATGTGGTGGTGACTGAAGATCAGGTTTATCGAAAGGATTGAAATGGAGATGTTTATTTCCGCTGCAATAGCGGTTTTGGTCGGGTTGGCGTTGGGGTATGGCATTCGGACCTGGCTGAGTTCGGTCCGGTCCAGTCAGACGGAGCAGGATGCGCATCAGCTGCTGAAGGACGCCCGCAAGGAGGCGGAGGGGCTGCTGAAAGAGGCGGCCTTGCAGGCCAAGGCAGATGCCCTGAAGGCCCGGGACGACTTCGAGCTTTCGACCAGGACGCGCCGTGACGAACTGATGACGTTGGATAACCGCATTACCCTGCGTGAGGCCAACTTTGACCGCAAGGTGGCCCTCATTGATAAAAAGGAGCGGGCGCTGGAACAGCGCTCGACTGACGTTGAAAAGCAGGCTGCTGAGCTCGATAAAACCCGCGAGGAACTGATCCGGTTGATCGATGAGAACAAGGTCAGGCTCCAGCGTATGGCCGGGATGACGGAAGCCGAGGCCCGCGCCTCGCTGCTGGCCCGCGTCGAGGCGGAGGTCCATAATGAGGTGGGCGGACTGATCCGGCGCCTGCAGTCCGAAGCCAGGGATACCGCGGAACGCGAGGCGCAGAAGATTGTGACGCTCGCCGTTCAGCGGTACGCCGCCAGCCATGCCTCGGAGATGATGACGTGCAGTGTGGCGTTGCCCAATGATGAAATGAAGGGGCGCATTATCGGGCGGGAGGGCCGTAACATCCGCGCCCTGGAAGCGGCTACCGGCATCAATCTCCTGATTGATGACACACCGGAAGCGGTCGTCATTTCCGGATTCGATCCCGTCCGCCGGGAAGTCGCCCGCCTCTCCCTCGAACGCCTCATCCTGGATGGGCGCATTCATCCGGCCCGGATCGAGGAAGTGGTGACCAAGGCGCAGGAGGAGATGGATGAACGCATCCGCCAGGCCGGGGAGGAGGCGCTTTACACGCTGGGGATTCAGGGCTTCGAGCCCGAATTGATCCGCACGCTGGGCCGGCTGAAGTTCCGGAGCAGTTACGCCCAGAATGTGCTGATGCATTCGGTGGAAGTGGCCCAGCTGATGGGCGTGATGGCGGCGGAGCTGGGGCTGGATGTGATGCTCGCCAAGCGGATCGGCCTGCTGCACGATATCGGCAAGGCGCTGGATCATGACATCGAGGGGAGCCATGCGGTGATCGGGGCGGATCTGCTGCGCCGCCTGGGTGAAACGCCTCTGGTGGTGAATGCCGTGGCCGCGCATCACGATGATGTGCCGGGCGAGAGCCTCTATGCGATTCTGGCCTCCGCCGGGGACGCCATCTCGGCCTCACGGCCGGGCGCGCGCGCCGAAACCACGGAGATCTATGTCAAGCGGCTGGAAAAACTGGAGGCCATTGCGGATGGCTTCCCCGGCGTGGAGAAGAGTTACGCGATTCAGGCCGGGCGTGAGGTCCGGGTGGTCGTGCAGCCGGAACATGTGACGGAGCATGAGGCCATGGCCATGGCCCGCAATATTTGCAAGAAAATCGAGAGTGATCTGCAGTATCCGGGGCAGATCCGCGTCATGGTGGTGCGTGAAACCCGGTCGGTGGAGTATGCCCGATGATTATTTTAATGGTGGGAGATATGGTGGGGGGGCCGGGCCGCAAGATCTTTGCGCGGATCGCCGGCCGCATGAAACAGCAGGGCCTGGTGGATATGATTGTCGCCAATGCCGAAAATTCGGCGGGCGGCAAGGGGACCAGCCGGATCATCGCCGGGGAGTTGTTTGATGCCGGGGCCGATGTCCTGACCATGGGCGACCATATGTGGGACCAGAAGGATATCATTCCCTACCTGGAGGTGGAAAAACGGATTATCCGACCCGCGAATTTCGCGCCGGGCTGTCCGGGCCGCGGCGTGGTGACCGTGGAGACACCCAAGGGCCGGGTGACCGTGGTGAGCCTGATCGGGCGCGTGTTTATGCCTCCCATGGACTGTCCTTTCCGCACGGTTGATGCGCTGTTAAGCAAGGAGCCGAATATGGGGAAGGTGATCCTGGTCGATTTCCATGCCGAGGCCACCTCCGAAAAGATCGCCATGGGCCGCCATCTGGATGGTCGCGTCAGTGCCGTGGTGGGCACCCATACGCATGTCCAGACCTCGGATGAGCTCATCCTGCCGAAAAAGACCGCCTACCTCACCGATCTGGGGATGACCGGGCCGAAGGATTCCATTATCGGGCGGGACTACGTTTCGGTCATGGGCAAGTTCATCACCGGCATGCCGTCGAAATTTGAAATTGCCGAGGGCAATGTGGCGCTGGAGGGCGCCTTGATTGATGTCGATGAGGCCACCGGGCGGGCCCGCAAGATTACGCGCGTGAGGGAGTTCCTGGATCACCCGAAATGAATACCCCGGTTTTTACGGTCACTGAATTAACGAAGCAGATCCGACGCCTCATTGAGGGGAATTTCGGCAGCGTGACGGTGGAGGGGGAACTCTCCAATGTCCGGATGCCGCCGTCGGGCCACTGTTATTTCACCATCAAGGATGAGGCTGCCCAGATCCGCGGGGTGATCTGGCGCAGCGATATGCGGGGCCTGCTGTTCGTCCCCCGTGACGGCATGCGGGTGCGGGCGCATGGCGCCTTGACCGTCTATGACCGGGATGGCAGCTACCAGATTGCCGTCCGCCGCATGGAGGAGGGCGGGAAGGGCTCGCTCCAGGCCGCCTTCGAGGCCCTGAAGAAGAAGCTGGCGGCGGAGGGCTTGTTTGATGTGGACCGCAAGCGCAAGCTCCCGCTCCTGCCGCAGCATATCGGCGTGGTCACCTCGCCGACCGGGGCCGCCATCCGCGATATCCTGAACGTGCTGGGCCGCCGCTTTCCCAACCTCCATGTGGTGATTGCCCCCGCGCGCGTACAGGGCGCCGGGGCCGCCGAGGAGATCGCCGGCGCCATTGGGCTGTTGAACCGGTTGCGGCAGGTGGAGGTCATCATCGTCGGCCGCGGTGGCGGCAGCCTGGAAGACCTCTGGTGTTTCAACGAGGAAATCGTGGCCCGCGCCATTGCCCACTCGGATATCCCGGTCATTTCGGCGGTGGGACATGAGACTGATTTCACGATTTGTGACTTTGTGGCCGACCTGCGCGCGGCGACCCCGTCGGCCGCCGCCGAAATCGTGGTGGGCCGCAAGGATGAATTTTTGAAGACGCTCCAGAATCGCTCCCGGCTGATGTCGCGGTTGCTGAAGCACTCCCTGATCGACGTGAAAAGCCGGTTCCGGGCCGCCGCCCGCAGTTATGTCTTCAGGGAGCCCGGCAATGCCGCCCGGGTCTATCGGCAGCGCCTGGAACGGCTGCACACCCAGACCCGCCATGCCCTCGAACGCCAGTTCCGGGAGGGCCAGCAAGAGACTGACGACCTGGCCATGCGGATGACGCATGCGCTCAAGCTGGTGTTTGCC
>JBIKMI010000289.1:0-3608 GCA_044359285.1 Kiritimatiellia bacterium | reverse complement strand
CAAAAAAATCAACTCACCCGCGTCAACAGTTTAACCAAGGGGTTCTCGAGTACCGCCATGGCGGTGTCGCGGAGTTTCCTGGCGCGTTTGACGCGGCTCAGGATGAACTCTGCTCCGGATCCAGGTTCTCCGGTTTTTAGCTCGGTTTCAGCCTGTTGAAGTTCCGTCGCCAAAAGGCTCATCTTATTGCGGACCATCATGAGGAGGCCTTGATGAAGGGCGCTGGCGATGTCGTCGGCGGTCCGGTAATAGGTCTTCCGGTCCCCTGATTTCCAGGAGCGGCGCAGGAGGCCGAGGCTTTCCAACTGGCGGGCCGCAATGCTGACGGCTGCCTTGCTCAGTTCCAATTCTTTCGCAATATCCTCTAGCGACTGTTCCGAGGGGGTGAGGTAGAGGTGGACCAGAACCTGACCCACAATACGGCCCAAACCGAGGTCCTGGGCGGTACGTCCGCCCACCTCAGTCAATCGAGTCCGAACAGAGTTGGTTTGGTTGGTCATAAACGTTTACAAAATTGTTAACGCAGAAAATACAGTGATTGATGGTCGGCGTCAACAGGGAATAATTCAAGAAAGATAAAACACTTCGTTTCACCAATATTCTGGAGGGTCGGGCTCCGTCCCGACCGTCTTTCCGGGCGTTTTAGCGGAATCTTGTCTGTTGTTCTGTCCTTGCGCCCCCGTCCCATCCCTCTTGCCTGAGATCCCACCGCCTTAATCACAGTCTCCAATCCCCATAGTGGATTGGTTTAGTCTTGCAATTAGTGGTGAAATTCAATTGTAGGCTCGACAGGGGAGGCAGTTGGTGCAATCCTGCGGAAAGGAATGAATAAACATCATCTTGTCGCTATATTCTGCACGGCCGCCTTACTCACTGGCTGTATCCAATATCTGTGCAGGGTGTGGGGCCGTACTTTTATATGATTAACGTGAGAGAGTGATGCTTCATTTTTTTTCGGTTGATCTATTGCGCAAACCTATATATAAAGTTTGCGCATGACTACATCGGTATCTTTGCTTGACGTTTCCAAGGCGGCAGGAGTGTCCATATCGACGGCTTCACGCGTCATCTGTGGCAAGGCTGCCGGCAATCGAATCCGCCCGTCCGCTTCGACTGCTTCATGTGTCATTTGCGGTCAATCAACCTCCTCATCCCGCCTCTCTGGATCACCTGCTGGACCGGATAGGATGAAAAGACGACTTTCAGCCTCGTGAATCTGTGGGCTTGATTGTGGATTCGTTTAGTCTTGGAAAGAGCGCGAAATTCAACTAGAGGCTCGACAGTTCTGCCTTTTGGATCAATCATGCGGCCAAGTTAATAGTCACACTCGGAGCGGTAATGAATAAGGCAGATCAAAAAGGGACATCTAGTCAGTGGCTTTATATACTCCTGCTTCTGGGCGTGATGCATATATTGATGGACGCGCGGTATCGAATTGTCTCTTTTTTCCCCTCGCGAGTAATCGGATTCGGTGTTCTTGGATTTGCTTACCTCGTTATTATCATATTGCTTATAGGGCCAGCACGGTCACTTGGCCGGTTCCTGGTGCCTTTGGATATATGGGTCCGAAGGAAGTTATGTCCATTATTTATTGGGCGGCGAGGGCGTGATATAGCGATTCTATGCAGTGTCGTAGTGATGATGATTGTTGCTGGGTGTTGGTTGCGATGGTTGTGTATCCGGCAGCTTCCGATTGAGCCTCGCTATGCCGATATGTTGCCGTTGATCCAGTATGCCTGCGAAACACTCACGAAAGGGGGGAATCCATACGGACTTTTGTTTTCTATGCCCTGGAAACTTCCGTTAACATTCTGGCCAGGTTTGTGGTTACCGTACATGGGGCCATATCTGCTAGGCATTGATATTCGGTTGGTACATATCGTAATTGTAGTTGGCGTATCTTTGGTTTTCAGCAGGTTTCTATGCGGAAAGGGTGACCTTGAAGTTAGGAAGAAATCTGCAATTCCTTTGGCTGCTTTTTCTGCGCTTTCCCTTTTTATATTTTCAAGCGAACCAATTCTTTTTGCCAATATTGCGCATACACCTCCGCAGTGGCTATGGATTTCATGTCTTGCAGCCGCGATTCTTCTTAAACGTCCCTGGATGGCGGCCGTATTTTTAGGTATCGTTTTATCCAGCAGACAGACGGCCGTGGTATATGGCCCCTTGATGGCTATCTATTGGCTCAGGACTTATGGCAGTATTCGAACTGCAGCGATTCTGTCAGGTGTGGCCGGTGGCGTCTTTTTAGCTGTTTGTGGCCCTTTTCTTCTGCTCAACCCGCACGCTTTCTTAGTGATGCCTGTGCAACATTATGCCGACTTGGGCAATTGGGATTTTTCGAAGGGACAGGCGAGTTACAGCGCTCAGACAATTGGACTTTCATATATGATTCGAAGTGTACATGTTAAATGGCTTTTGCCAGCAATCTCTGCATTAGCAGTGGTCGGACCATGGGTAATAGCCTGGAGGTACCTTCGTTCTACGACAGACGTTCTTTTATATATGGGCTTTGCTGGGGTGGTTGTTGCGTTGACTGCCCCGATTCCGTGGCACTATGAATACTTTCCAGCATTCATTCTGATTGCATTCGCTTCAATTGCAGCCGCCGCTGAAGATGACGTGATCCGGAGGGATGCCGTAGAAGAAAATCGTGGAAGCCATGGGACAGAAGTGCCATAAGCGTCGGGTCGTAGTGCTAAGGCCTTCGTCATTTTGATGATTGATCTTGCTTCGATATTTCGGGCACACGGAGCGATGTGATTTCATGTGTTATGCGACAAGTTCCTCGTAGTCAAGTGGCGAACAGACGAGTGCGCAATGCACCCGGTAGGGAGTGTAAATGTTTCTGATCGGTGGTGTTTCCCCGCTTTTCCGACTTCATTCATCCCCGGCACAGGGCTGGGGGGGGGATCTCAAATGTGCGGCATCAAATAGGCGATGTGCCCGATGCGTCTCTCCGGTCTCTTTCCAAGATTGACCTGTTGCGCAAACGTATATATATAGTTTGCGCATGACTACATCGGTATCTTTGCTTGACGTTTCCAAGGCGGCGGGAGTCTCCATATCGACGGCTTCACGCGTCATCTGTGGCAAGGCTGCCGGCAATCGAATCCGCCCGTCCACCCAGAATCGGGTGCTGGCGGCCGCCAGGGAGTTGGGGTATCAACCGAATCTGATGGCCCGTGACATGGTTCTTGGCAAGCCGTTTCGTGGTGAGAAGCCGCAAAAGTCCGGCGTGGTCAATCAGCCTCAAATGACTGGGATCGCTGCGAAGCGGCGGACAATTGACGTGCTGCTTTCTCCCGTTACTTCGGCTGATACCCTGAACGTGATTCCCTGTCTGATTCCGGTTCTCGCCGCCGCCGGTTATGGGCTGGCGATCCAAACTCTCCCGGCGGATCCAGTGGCCGCCGCCGGGCAACTCTCCCAGATGATCGACGCTGAGGTCGTCGGCATCCTCTGCTGCCCGAGTATCTATTCTGTGGTATCAACGTTCAGTGGGGGAAAATATCCGGTACTTGTTCTGTGGCAAGGTGCCGGGCAGGCGATCATAGCGAAGAGTGCCAGGCAGGGAGTGCCGGGTGGTGAGCCGGTTAAGCCAGCAC
>JBIKMI010000250.1:0-4205 GCA_044359285.1 Kiritimatiellia bacterium | reverse complement strand
ATCGCGGCCGAAGAAGACATGCGCCAGCCTGAAGCGGCGCCCAATCAACCGGCTGTTGCGGAAAACCTTGCGGACCTCGTTGGGGGTGGCATCGGTGACGACGTCAAAATCCTTGGGCTCGCGCCCCAGCAGAAGGTCACGCACGCCCCCTCCGGCAATAAAGGCGATATAACCGGAGTCCTTAAGTCCATAAAGCACTTTCAGTGCTTCCGGGCTGATGTTCTGGCGGCTTAAGGTATGATCTGCGCGTTTAACAATGACGGGGTCCACACTAATTCCTTATAAAACAACGAGCAGTATCTCACTCTGGAGGCAGCGTTGTCAATCTTCGAACAATCTCATCCACCACCTGCTCGATATTCAGCCCGGTGGTATCCACCACCTGGGCGTCCTCGGCCAATTTCAAGGGGGCAGTTTTACGGCCTGAATCACGTTGATCCCGGTTGGCGAGAGAAACCATAACCCGTCCGACATCTGACGGGGCACTTTCAGTTTTGAGCTCGGCATGACGCCGGCGGGCCCGTTCTTCAGGACTGGCATCCAGGTAAAATTTTGCCCGTGCCGCGGGGAAGACCACCGTCCCGATGTCACGCCCCTCCATGACCAGATTGCCGAAACGGACCATGTCCCGCAACCACTGGGTCACCTGGGCGCGGACCTCCGGCATGGCGGCCACAAAGCTGACGGATTCGTTGACTTTCTCCCTGCGGATCTCGTCACGGGGCTCATACCCGTCAATCTGGTAGCGGACCGCGTCATTCTCATCCCTGAAGTCAACCTTCATCCGTTGCATGGTGGCCATCACGGCCACCGGATCAGCGGGATCGAGGCCGGATTCGATCACCTTCCAGGCGAGGCCGCGGTATAATGCCCCGGAATCGACATACTTATAGCCCAGCCGGGCGGCCACTTTCCTGGCCACTGTTGATTTTCCTGACGCGGAGGGTCCATCCAATGCAATCACGTTATCCGGCATGGCCACCCACCTTCCTCAAATCATCCCAGAACCCGGGGTAAGATTTATTCACACAGGCAATATCACTCATGTGCACGGGGGCATCGGCATAAAGCGCCAGCACGGACATCGCCATGGGGAGCCGGTGATCGCCATAGCTATCCACCGTGACGCCCCCCTTCACACGGGCGGCCCCCTCGATAATCATGCCATCGGGGGTTTCCTCAACATGGACGCCCATCCGGGTAAGATTATCCACCACACTCCGGATCCTGTCCGATTCCTTCACCCGCAACTCCGCCGCATCGCGAATCACCGTCCGCCCTTGTGCCAGCGCGCCCGCCACGGCCACCAGGGGGAGTTCGTCGATCAAGTCGGGAATCTCGCTGCCCCCGACTTCGGTTCCCCGCAACGTGCGGCCTTCCACGCGAATCACACCCAGCCGCTCGCAGGCGGTGGCATCCGGCGTTTCAGTAAAAGTGATGGCGGCACCCATGCGGCGCAGGACGCTGACCAGGGCATTGCGGCGCGGGTTCCAGCCGACATTGGGCAATTCAATCATATGGCCTTCGCCGCAGGCTGCCGCCGTGATCCAGAAGGCCGCCGATGAGAGGTCGCCGGGCACATTCCATGAGCGCGCCTCTAATCGTGGGCCCGCCGCGCCATAGCCCCGCAGGGACACCTGACGCCCGCTGACAAGAACGGGAACCCCCATCGCCTTCAGCAACTGCTCGGTATGATCCCGGGTCGGACTGACCTCCGTGACGGTCGTTACCCCCTCGGCAAACAAGGCCGCGAACAGCACACACGCTTTCACCTGCGCGGAAGCGACGGGCGGCGCATAGTCAATGCCCGCCAATTTGCCTCCGGTGATGCGAACCGGCGCACACCCCTTTTTGCCCAGCAATTCGACTTGGGCCCCCATCCGGATCAGCGGGTCAGCTATGCGCCCCATCGGGCGCGACCGCAAAGAGGCATCACCGGTCAGCTCGGACGTAAACGCCTGCCCGGCCAACAGCCCCGCCAGCAGACGCATGCCCGTGCCCGAATTCCCCATATCAAGCACTTCCGCCGGACACGTCAAGACGCCCCCCGCCCCGGTCACCTTGAGCACCTCGTCTGAAAACTCATACCGGGCCCCCAGTTGAGTCATGACCTTGAGAATCGTGAGGCAATCCTCGCTCTGGAGGAATCCGCGCACCGTGGTGATACCGCGGGCGACCGACGCCAGCATGGCAATCCGGTGCGAAATACTTTTATCGCCGGGCACCTTCACGATCCCGATGATCCGCCGGCAGGGCGAAACGGTAATAGACTGGTTTATGATGGTATTCTTCATAAAGGGGGTACAGTCTAACCACCCTTGAGGGGTAAGATCAAGAGTTTACAATCGCGCCCCCGGCCCCGTGGTATCCATTGCACCGCACTGGAGCTTGTGCTAAATTGGCCTCCAATATTTACAGGAAGCAAAGGAAAACGATAATGAGTGTTCGCGTACGTTTTGCACCGAGCCCGACAGGACAGGTTCACATTGGTAATATCCGGGCGGCTATTTTCAACTGGCTGTTTGCCCGCCATCATGGCGGGGAGTTCCTTGTCCGCATCGAGGACACCGACCGCGAGCGCTCGACCCCGGAAGCCGTTCAAACCATTCTGCTGGCCATGGAGTGGCTGGGCCTCACCTATGACGAAGCGCCCCTCTATCAATCCACCCAGCACGAGCAGCACCGGCTGGCGGCGGAAAAGCTCCTGAGCACCGGCCATGCCTATAAAGAGGACAAGGGCGGCACCGGCCAGGGCGAATGCATCATTTTCCGGATGCCGGGCACCGATATGGCCTTCCATGACGAGGTCAAGGGCGACTTGAAGAAAAAGGCCGCCGACATGAAGGACTTCGTGATCGTGCGCTCGGATGGCTCACCCGTGTTCCACCTTGCCAACGTGGTGGATGACATCACCCAGAAGATCACCCACATTATCCGGGGTGATGATCACGTCGAAAACACCTTCCGCCATGTGGCCCTCTATCAGGCCCTGGGCGCGCCGGTTCCCCATTACGCACATCTGCCGATGATCGTGAATGCGCAGGGCAAACCGTACTCGAAACGGGATGGCGCCGCCTACGTGGGCCAGTTCCGAGAGATGGGCTTTTCGGCGGACGCCCTGTTCAACTTCCTGACCCTGCTGGGCTGGTCGCCCGGCGAGAACCGCGAAAAAATGACCCGCGCAGAGATCATTGCCGCCTTCACCCTGGATCGCGTCGGAAGCGGACCCGCCCAGATGGATTTCCGCAAGCTGACCCACATGAACGGTCTCTATCTGGCCGAACTGCCGCTCCCGGAGTTTGCCGCGGAAGTCCGCCGGCATATCGGAAAACTGGACTGGGGCCAATCCCTCCCGGAACCGCTCTTCCTTTCCGTCTGCAAGTTGATGCAATCCCGCACCTCGCTCTACCCCCAATGCGAAACCTGGAAATACTTCTTCATCGATCCGATTGAATACGACGAAAAGGCGGTCCAGAAAACGCTGAAAAAAGAGGGAGTCAAGACGGCACTGGAAGCCATTCGCGAGGCCCTGCAGCCCTGCGATTTCTCGGAAGCCGGCATTCAGCAGGCGATCCGCACGGCGGAAGCCTCCCTCGGCCTGGGCGAGGGGAAACTCAATCAGCCCCTGCGGATCGCCGTCACCGGGGTGTCCGTTGGCGCCGGCATCTATGAAGTGCTTGCCCTGATGGGCCGGGAGCGTACCTTGGCCCGCCTGGAGAATTCAATCACCCTAATTTAGTTTAGCCATTCATCAGGAGACCTGTATGACCGAACCGCAAGACACCGCCCCATCCGATTTTGTCCGTGACATCATCCGCGAGGATATCGCCAGCGGCAAGCATCAGCGCATTGTGACCCGTTTCCCCCCCGAGCCCAACGGCTACCTGCACATCGGCCATGCCAAGGCCATCTGTATCGACTTCGGGACCGCCCTGGAGTTCGGCGGTGAATGTCATCTGCGGATGGATGATACCAACCCTTCCAAGGAAACCATGGAGTATGTGGAAAGCATCAAACAGGATGTCCACTGGCTGGGATTCGACTGGGGCGAGCATTTCTATTTTTCCGCGGACTATTTTGAGCGGATGTATGAGTACACCTGCGCGCTGATCCGTAAAGGCAGCGCCTACGTCTGCGAACTCACCCAGGACCAGTGGAAGGAATACCGCGGCATCCCCACCCTGCCAGGCAAGGAAAGCCCCTTC
>JBIKMI010000275.1:0-3820 GCA_044359285.1 Kiritimatiellia bacterium | reverse complement strand
TAGACATGATAGCTTTGATTCCAGTCCGCCGGTGTCACGAGTCGTTCGGTGACAATGTGGTCCCGGAGTTTCATGCCGGTGCGGGATTCGATGGCGTCGAGCGTCATTTCGCGATAAACGCTCCGGTGCTCTTCCCAATTTATGGCCCCGCGTAAATTGGGTACGGGCACCAGGATGTACAGGGCGGAATGGCCGGCGGGCGCGAGGGTGGGGTCGGTCACGCTGGCGTTACGCACATAGAACGACAGATCGCCCGAAAGTTCCTTCCCGTTGAAGATCCGCTCGATGTTGGTACGGTAATCGCGGGCGAATACAATCTCGTGATGAGGCGTGTCGTAGGTCCGGTCGAGCCCGAGATACATCATAAACGTCGAACAGGAGAGCTTCATGTTCTGCATTTTACGGGGGGTGTATTTCCGTAAGGTGCCGGGGGCGAAGAGCCGGGTGGCCGCATGCCCGAAGTCGGCGTTGATGACGACTTCGTCCGCCTCGACGACATCACCACTGGCCAGCCGCACGCCCGTAGCGACTCCATTATGCACCACAATTTCCTCGACGGGGGTGGAGAGGTGAATCACCGCTCCGTTCCGGCGGGCGACATCGGCCATGCAGTCGGAAATGCGACTCAGGCCGCCGATGGGGTGGTAGATGCCGAAGGCGTGCTCAATATAGGGAATCATCGCGAACATTCCCGGACATTCCCACGGTGACATGCCTAGATACTTGGATTGGAAGGTGAAGGAGAGGGCCAGGTCCTCGTTCCCGAAGATCTTGACGACTTCCGAGTATAAACTGCGGCCCAGCGCCATGTGGGGCAGAGCCTTGATCAGGCTTCCTGAAAACAATGAGGACAGGGTGTGGTAGGACTTTTGAAGGCAGGGGTAGAGTTTTTTGAAGCGCACCTTTTCGCGGCTCATGAACTCATCATAGTAATTCTCGTGGCCGGGAAAGACGCGGGCGATCTCGGCTTTCATCCGCGCGCGATCCATGGAGGTGTCGATGGATTTGTCGGCGAAATGGAGCCGGTACATGGGGTCCAGCCGTCGCATGTCCAGCAGGCTGTCAGTGGTCGCCCCGGCCTCAATGAAGACCTCGTCGAGCACGTCTTTCAGCATCAGGAAGGTGGGGCCGGTATCAAATACATAGGGTCCGGATTTAATGGCCGCATTCCGGCCACCCACGACGGGCTGGGCCTCGAAGAGGGAGACTTTGAAGCCGCGGTGGGCGAGGATCATGGCCGTGGTGAGCCCGCCGGGCCCTCCCCCTACGATGACGATATGTTTTTGTGCTGGCATAGGGTGACTCCTTTAGTTGCTCATAAGAAGATGCTGGAACCGTTTCAAGGTGGCAAGGGTAATTCTTGAAGGAGGATAGGTCAGGCCCGGATCAAAACGAGATGAGCGGGTCAGCACGCTCCGGTAATGGGTGAAGGTGTCGAAGCCCGCCTTGCCATGATATGCGCCCATGCCGCTCGTACCGATGCCGCCGAACGGCAGGTCGCGGGGGAGAATGTGGCTCAGGGTGTCGTTGAAGCAAACTCCGCCCGAGGTGGTTTCGGCGAGCAGGCGTTCCCGGGTGGCCCGTTCGCCGGTAAAAGCGTAAAGCGCCAGGGGCCGCGGCCGGCTGCGGAGATGGGTGAGGACGTCGTCCAGTTTTTCGAATGGCAGCACGGGCAGGATGGGGCCGAAAATCTCTTCCTGCATGACGGGGGAGGTGAGGGGAACGTCGGTCAATACCGTCGGGGCGAAGTAGCGGTCGACCGGGTCGTATTGTCCGCCACATTCGAGATGGCCCTGGTTGAGGTAGGTAACTAACCGGTTCAGGTGCGGGAGGTTGACGATGCGTCCATAATCCGGACTTTGCTTCGGGTCGGGGCCATAGAATTCACGCAGGGTCCGGCGCAGGTGTTCGAGCCAGGGTTTCATGATCTCCGCCTGAACCCAGACATGATCCGGCGCCACACACGTTTGGCCGGCATTAATGAATTTTCCCTGGCCCACGCGCCGTGCGGCTACCTGCAGGTCGGTATCGGCACAGATAATGCAGGGCGACTTGCCCCCCAGTTCCAGCGTGACGGGTGTGAGGTTGGGGGCAGCCGCCGCCAGCACCAGCCGTCCGACGGCCGTACTGCCGGTAAAGAATATTTTATCGAAAGGCAGGCCGACCAGTTCCTGGGCGCGGGTCGCATCTCCTTCCACCGCGGTGATATAGTCCGGCGCGAAATGGTCACGCAGGAGACGGGTGATCACACCTGAGACATGGGGAGCGTATTCAGATGGCTTGACACAGATCCCGTTGCCGGCCGCCATGGCGGACACGAGCGGGGAGAGGGTCAGCGCGAAGGGGTAGTTCCACGGTCCGGTGATGAGGACGACGCCGTAGGGTTCGGGGTGAAGGCGGCTTGAGGCGGGTTGGAGCCAAAGCGGAGTGTGGCGACGTTGGGGACGGGCCCATTCGTTCAGGTGTTTCAACGCGTAACGGATGTCGGCGAGCACAAACCCGATTTCCGAGGCATAGGCTTCGATGACCGGCTTACCCAGATCCATTTTCAGGGCATTAAGAATTTCGGCTTCAGAGGATTCAATCGCAGCGGCCAGAATGTAGAGTTGCGCCCGTCGGAATGACAGGGATCGAGCGGTCCCCTTGTCCCGGAATGCGTGCGCCTGCGTCAACCATGCTTCTGCAGTCATGAGACAGGGAACGAAATTTTGTCGCATCCCGTCAAGGTTATTGTATAAGAGATTGCATGAAGTACGGCTTCTCGCTCGTCATGTGTTGCGTGTTATTTCTCCTTGTCGGGCCTACACGAATGGCCGCCAGTCCGACGCATCAGCTGGCTTTAGGGGTTGGCGCCTTTTGCCGCGCCTTTGATGATTGGAGTTTTGAAGGGTTTGTTGCGGCTTCCGATCTGTTTGCCGCGGTGGCACAGACGACACCCACCTCGTTTCCAGCTTTCTACTGGCAGGGTGTCGCCAACTTCTATGCCGTGCTTTGGTGTGGAAAGCCGGAGCGCGGTGAAGCCCGGGCAAAGGCCACTCAGCGTCTTCAACGGCTTCAGCAAGCCTGTAACGCATTCGAGGCAGGCCTGAAGCTGAAGCCCGATGACCCCGAGTGCCATGCCCTTTTGAGCGCTCTACTGGGTGTGCAGATTGCCGATCACCCGGCGACCGCGATTTGGCGGGGACCTCTGGTGATGCGGCACCAGCGCCTTGCGTTACTGCATGGCCCTGATAACCCCCGGGTTCACTACCTGATCGGGTCGGGATTCTATCACGCCCCCAGCTTTTTGGGGGACCGCAAGCAGGCTTTGGTTCATTTCCTCAAGGCGGAAGCCTTGTTCGAAAAGGAGGCTGACGCGGTCCGTGATCCGCTCCAGCCCCGCTGGGGCCGGAGTTCATGCCTGACCTTTACCGGCCGGCTCTACCAGGAGACTGGCGACCATGACAAAGCGGTCGTCTATTTTCAAAAAGCACTGGAGGCGAACCCGCTCGATAAGCTTGCAATCCAGTATTTACTGGAATGGGCAAAGTGAGGGAGGCCTCGGAATGATACCGGGAGAAAGAGGAAACTATGAGCACAACGAAACGCAAAAAAGTGATTGTGATCGGGGCAGGTCTGGGCGGATTATCGGCGGCCATTTCCTTGGCCCAGGAGGGGTATCAGGTTGAGGTTTTCGAAAAGAACGCGAAAATTGGCGGCAAACTGAACGTTCTCACCGAACAGGGCTATACATTCGATCTGGGCCCTTCGATTCTGACTCTCCCGCATATCTTTGAAAGGCTTTTCCAGCGGTCAGGCCGACGGCTGGCCGATTACATCC
>JBIKMI010000067.1:0-11422 GCA_044359285.1 Kiritimatiellia bacterium | reverse complement strand
CTGACCTGATGGATGCGGAATTGCGCAAGGTCGGGCAGGATCCGCAGCGGTTCAAGGAATTCCTGGATTATGCGGGCCAGCTTTACGATCTGGTTAATGCCGGCTATTTTGAGCAGGGGTTGGACAACGTGCGTGATTTTCAGCGTTTCTACGGACTTTTTGATTTCCTCAAGTTCGATCTTTTCCGGACGATGCACGGAGGCGTGGCCCGGTTCATCGACGAACCGCATGTCCGGGACGTGCTTGATTATTTCATCAAGTACGTGGGGTCTTCCGCCTATGATGCCCCTGCGTTCATGAACTGTCTGCCCACGATCCAGTTCCGCTACGATCTCTGGTATGTGGACGGGGGGCTCTACCATATCGCATTGGGGCTGCGCCGCTTGATGGATGAGCTCGGGATCCCGGTGCACCTGAACTCGGAAGTTGCCACGATCCGGACGCAAGGCGACCGGGTCATGGGCATCATCACTGCAGAGGGCGTGTCCTACGAGGCCGATGTGGTTGTCTCCAATATGGAGGTGATTCCCGCCCACGAGACGCTGTTGCCACCGGATGACGTGGCGCGGCGGCGGCTACGGCGTTTCGAGCCCGCCTGTTCCGGGCTGATTCTCGATCTGGGCCTGGATATCTCCTACCCGCAACTCGCTCACCATAATTTCTTTTATTCAGGTGAGCAACGCGGACACTTTGATGCGGTTTTCAAAAAGGGAGTTCTTTCCGACGATCCCACCATTTACCTGGTGGCCGCGTCCAAGACCGACCCGACGGTGGCCCCGCCAGGGTGTGACTGCCTTAAAATCCTGCCACACATTCCCTGTCTGAACGAGAAGCAACCGCTGACCGAGGCCGACTACATGGCGTTTAAGGATCAGGTCGTCATTAAGCTTGAGCGCATGGGCTTGAAAGATTTGCGCAAGCACATCGTGTTTGAGCATGTGTGGACGCCCCGTGACATTCAACGCCAGTACTACTCGAACCGGGGGTCCATCTACGGGGTGGTGGCGGATAAGTGGAAGAATTTCGGTTTCAAGGCGCCCAAGCAGGATGCGCGCTACGCCAACCTGTTTTTTGTCGGTGGCTCCGTTAATCCCGGTGGCGGGATGCCGATGGTTGTATTGTGTGGCCAGAATGTGTGCCGTAAGATCGTGGAGTGGGACCAGGGGTGACCGCGCTACTGATAGTGATGGGACGCTGGGCGTGCAACGTCCTGGTCCAATAATTGCGGATATTAACGAGTAATTGCAATTGGCAAGTTTCTCGTGCTACAAATAGCTTGTTTGTTATGTTTCTTCTGTGCTCTCCATAAAGGTGAACAAAGCTGGGTACTATTATGATTAAGGAGTGATGCTGACATGTCGACGCGTGATTCAATGACGTTTGATATTATTGGTGTGGGTTGTGGAGTGGCGACGCTTTCCACGGTATTGCGGCTGCTCAAACGGGTGAAGCGCGAACCGGATGGTTCGATGCAACCGCCTAGCATCCTGATCATTGACAAGGCCCCATCCGTGGGAGCACAGAATTTGTCGGGTGCCGTGGTAGATCCCGCCTCTCTTGCTGATTTACTTGAATACGAGGAGTTTGCGGCGCTACCTCAGTTCGCTGCCGTTAATAAAGAGAGCTTCCATCATCTGACGGCCACGGGGTCGACCAAGGTTCCCTGGGTGCCTCCGACGATGCATGCCGAGGGGTATCCTATCATTTCGTTATCCGCCCTGACCCGCCATTTGGCGGGTTTGTGCGAAAAGGCCGGGGCTGAAATTTACTCGGGATTTTCGGCGGTTGAGTTGCTGCGCGAAAAGGGTCGCATTGTGGGCGTCCGCATGGGTGACAAAGGCCTGGATAAAAATGGGGAGCAACGCGCGAACTTCGAGCTGGGCCCTGATCTGATGGCCACCATGGTGGTTCTGGGGGAAGGGGCCTGCGGGTTTCTGACTGAGAAATTGTTGTCCGATGAAGGGATGCGCGGGGCCAATCCCCAGACCTTTGCCGTAGGTGTCAAGGAGTTGATTGAGACCCCCGAATGCAAGGGGCGCGCCGGAACGATCATGCACTCCTTCGGTTATCCGCTGGATGCCAAGACCTATGGCGGTGGATTCGTTTATTGCCTGAGCGATACACTGGTGGCGATCGGAATGGTGACCGCACTGGATTACAAGAATCCCACGACCAACCCGCATGATATGTTCCGGCTATTTAAGCATCATCCGTCCGTCCTGCCCTTCATTGCAGGGGGCAAGGTGTTGGAATACGGGGCCAAGGTGCTTCCGGAAGGGGGCCTGAATTCCATCCCGAAACTGGTGGCCGATGGCGCTCTGATTGTCGGGGATGGGGCGGGGTTGTGCAATTCCTTGCGTCTGAAAGGGGTTCATCTGGCGGTTCAATCGGGGATTGCGGCAGGGGATGCCTTGTTTGAAGGCTGGAAGACCAAGGACTTCTCCGTGGCGGTCATGCAGAAATATCCAGAGGCACTCAAGGACTCTGCCCCCTGGAAAGAACTGGAAAAAATCAAGAATGTCCGCGCGGCCTTCACCTATGGCTCTCTGCCCGGGATGGCGGCAGTGGGCATGAGCATTTTCAGTGGGGGCATTCTGCCTCCTGGCCGGATGGCGTTGGAACCCGATTGGGAGACCATGAAGGCCAAGGAAGACGTGAAGCCCTGTGCGGTGCCGCCCAAGGTGGCTGCCGATGAGGCGAATGTGCAGATGGACCGGCTCTCGGACCTTTTCCTGTCCAAGACGCATCATGAGGAAAACCAGCCCTCCCATTTAAAGATTCTGGATACTGAAAAGTGCAAAATTTGCATTAAGAAGTATGGCGCTCCCTGTACGCTGTTCTGTCCTGCCCAGGTGTATGTGCTCAAGGATGACCAGCAGGGGATCCATATCGATTTCTCCAATTGCCTGCATTGCAAGACCTGCCAGATCAAGGATCCCCTGCAGAATATCAAGTGGACCCCCCCGGAGGGCGGTGGTGGCCCGGTTTATTCCAAAATGTAATTCATTTGGAATTCGAATCTATGCAGCGGTCCGGCTCGAGCCCGACCCTTTCCAGTCTTTTGCCGATCCCTTTTCTCGTGATTGAGAAATATTGCGGGTCGTGCTCATAATTGCAGGTGGTTTTTATCCTGATCTGAACTTGGCACTGCTATTGCTCTGATATTGATTACGGAGGAAGGCAGACGATGGACTCAAACTTAAAGATGCAAGGGGAGATTGATTCAGGTTTGTTAATGGACCTCTTGCAGGTATTGGCCAGGCGGAAGACCTTAAATGGGTATGTGGAGGTTAAGAATTCCGCAACGACAGGCCGGATTTGGGTTCAGGAAGGGGTGATTATCGCCGCGGATTGGAATGGGCGGCAGGGTGAACTGGCCTTGGAATGTATGCTTCGCCTTAAGCAGGGGTTTTTCACGGTTGGTGAAGCTGCCTGTTTGCCCGCCAGAGCCATATTTAAGGATACCGTCGTTCTCCTCATGCAATGTCTCAGGGCGATTGGTCGCGACACCCTGACGCCTTCCGTGTCCGTCCGGGTTCCGCCATCAGGATCTGTGCAAAACCGTATACCTGAGATTACGGGGAGGCTTATTCCAAAAGAGGATGATCCGGTTCCTGCGCCCGTTCATCCTCCCGTTGCTCGGCCCCGTAAGCGCGGGGTTTCCCTGGAATGGCAATGGCGCAAGCCTGCCACCATTGCGGCGGGATTGGCGCTGGTGGTGGGGCTGAGCGTGATGTGGGGGGCTCATTCCCTGTTCGAGAAGAAAGAGTTGGCGTTGACGAACCCCATTCCATCCCCCCTCCCGCCGGTCGCCGTGGTTGCGGCGCCGGTGCCTGTGGCATCTCCCCGTGCGGGGCAGGATGGTTGGCCGGATATCATTCTGTCGGCGTTGGCGGCCTCCAATCAAAGACATTACTGCGCCATCCTGAACGGACAGTTATTGGGTGTGGGCGAGCAGGTGGATGGCGTGACGGTCCGCTCGATACGGTCCAATGGCGTGGTCGTTGAATATCTGGGACAACGCCGTTTCCTGTGCGCGGCCCAGAAGCGATAGTCAGTGGTCAGTGCGCAGTAGGCAGTGTACAGTACTGCCGACCTTATCCTGCCCACTGCCTACTGGCTTACTCCAGTCGTGGATTGAGGAAGCCGGTGACGGGGTCGGTCATTTTTTGCAGGTAGGTCAGGAGTTCCCGATCATACTCGGTATCCGCACTCTGCCCCATTTCGCGATAGATGCTGCGCAGCCGGTAGTAGCCCTCTTCGGCTTCCCTGGCACTGCCATAGCGTTGATCCGGTTCAGGCGCAAGAAACCGTTTCAGCAGGCGCACAATCCGTTTGCTGCTTTGAATGTGCGGGGGGAGCAGGGCTTCCACCTGTCCGTACAGGAATAGCTTGAATTGCAACAGGGTTTGATCATCCATATCGTTGCAGGCATCGAGGGATTTGCCGCTCAACATTTCCAGAGCCACCATTCCCGCGCTGAAGAGATCCGTCTGTGCGCGGCCAGGTTCGAGGCGGTGGGTTTCCGGCGCCATGTAAACAGGGCTCCCCAGCAAAATACTGATTTTCTCGCCGATCTCTACTGCCCGGCCGAAGTCGACGAGCTTCACGGAACCCATGCGGTCAATCATGATGTTGGACGGCTTGATATCGGCATGGAGGTAATTCGCTTCATGCAGCACCATCAGGCCCATGAGGATTTTGCGCAGGATGTATAACGCGGCTCCGGGCTGAAGCATGAAGCGGGAGCCTTCCATCCGGAAGAGGGTGTTCATGAAGTGGTCCCACTCCTCATCGGTGGATTGACTGCGTGCAATTGCCAGATGTGAGCCGTTCAGCAGGTACTGCAGGTCAATGCCATCAATGACAGACATCTGCAGATATCCAATACCGTTGGTCTCATCATAGCTGTCGCGGGTGACCAGATTCTCACTATGGACCGGCTGCAGCTTTGAGACCTGACTGGCCAAGCGCCCCATATCCGTCCAGTACTTTTCCGCGGAAGAATAGATGCCGGGATCATGGACCTTAATGGCGTGACGGGTGTGGCAACCCCGTCCACCCTGGCGGGTGGCCAAAAATACAATTCCCTGCCGACCCTTGCCGAGTTCTCTTGAAAATTGATAGGGCACCGGCTGGCTGATGCCTCGGCTGGTAATGATGGAACGGTAATCGAAGATCAGACGGCGTATGTCCGAATCCGTCGGCGGGGAGGGAGGGGCACTCTCCAGCACGGTTTCGTCAGCATCAAGAGGTTGTGAGTGATCTGCCATTTGGGGGGGAACCATACCATAGCGGATTCTGGCTGGCAATCATGGCCGTAATGGCCTAGAGTGCTCCCGTTTTGGCTTTTCCCCCGAATCGGGTAGCTAGTAAGGAATTATCTATGCAGTGGTTGTTGAAAAAAATTATCGGAACGAAGAATCAGCGTGATGTGAAGAAAATGCAGCCGCTGGTGGCGCGGATCAATGAATTGGAGCAGCAATATCAGGCGCTTAGCGAGGAGCAACTCAAGGCCAAAACCAGTGAGTTCCAGAATCGCCTGGCGAAGGGGCAGACGCTGGATGACATCCTCTGTGAGGCGTTTGCGGTGGTCAAAAATGCCTGTCGCCGGTTGTGTGGCACCCAGTTTGACGTTTGTGGCCACCAACTGACCTGGGAGATGATTCCCTTTGATACCCAGTTGATGGGGGGCATGGCGTTGCATCACGGCAAAATTGCCGAAATGGCCACTGGTGAAGGTAAAACGCTGGTCGCCACGCTTCCTCTCTACTTGAACGCGTTAAGTGGATCGAATGTTCATTTGGTGACGGTGAATGATTATCTGGCGCGCCGCGACTCCAATTGGATGGGGTTGCTTCTGAAATATCTGGGGCTGACCGTGGGGTGTATCCAGAACAATATGAACCCCGAGGAGCGTCGTGCGGAGTATGCCAAGAACATCACCTACGGAACCAACAGTGAATTCGGTTTTGATTACCTGCGTGACAATGGCATGGCCTGGCGGGCCGAGGATCAAGTCCAGCGCGGTCATTTCTACGCCATTGTTGATGAAATCGACAGTATCCTGATCGACGAGGCCCGGACCCCCTTGATTATTTCCGGTCCGGCGCCGGTGTCTTCGCATCAATTCCAGGAAGTGAAGCCCCGCGTTGAACGCCTGGTCAAGCGTCAGTCTGAACTTTGCAGCCAGCTGATGGTTGAGGCGCGGACAGCTATTGAGCAGAAGAATGACGAACTTGCCATGCAGAAGCTTTACAAGGTCCGCAAGGGTATGCCCAAGCATAAGCAATTGACGCACTTGCTCGAAGATCCGTCCGTCCGCCGCCTGGTGGAAAAAGTGGAAGGCATGATGCTGACGGATATGTACAAGGAGCAGGCCCGTGCCCTTCGTGAAGAGCTGCTGTTTGTGATTGACGAGAAGGGGCATGACGCCACCCTGACGGAAAAGGGGTGCGAGGAGATGAGTCCCTCCGATCCTGATGCCTATGTTTTACCGGATCTGGTGTCGGTCATGTCCGACATAGACGGCGATACTACCCTGACTGAAACGCAGCGGGCCAAAAAGAAGCTGGAGTTCCAGGAGCGGGTGGCCCAGCGCAGTGAACGCATTCACAATGTGGATCAACTGATTAAAGCCTACTGCCTGTACGAAAAGGACGTACAGTATGTCGTCCAGGATAATCAGGTGTTGATCGTGGATGAATATACCGGGCGTATTCTGCCCGGACGGCGCTGGAGTGACGGACTGCATCAGGCGGTGGAGGCCAAGGAGGGTGTCAAGATCGAGCGCGAGACTCAGACGCTCGCCACCATCACCATCCAGAATTATTTCCGACTCTATAAGAAGCTGGCCGGAATGACCGGGACGGCGGAGACGGAAGCGGATGAGTTCCATCAGATCTATAAGCTCGATGTCATGGTTATTCCCACCAACCGGCCGGTGCGCCGGGTGGACAAGAATGATGTGGTTTACAAGACCCAGCGCGAGAAATTCAAGGCGATTGTCGATGAGATCGCCGAATGCCATGAACGGCAACAGCCTGTACTGGTGGGTACTATCTCGGTCGAAACGTCGGAGCTGGTCAGCCGCATGCTGAACCGCGCGAAAATTCCGCATAGCGTCTTGAATGCCAAGAACCATGAGCGTGAGGCGGATATCGTGGCGCGGGCGGGCCAGAAGGGGGCTGTGACCATCGCTACCAATATGGCCGGACGGGGAACGGATATCAAGCTGGGTGAAGGCGTGATCTGGGTGCCCCGCGAGGTGATCCTGTCGCAGCATGCGCTTCATGAAAAGCTGGACGGAAAGAAATCGTTCAAGGAGCAGTTGGCCGAAAAGCCCTGTGGTCTTTACGTGATCGGGTCCGAGCGGCATGAGTCGCGGCGGATTGACCGGCAGTTGCGCGGCCGCTGCGCCCGTCAGGGCGATCCCGGCATGTCGCGCTTCTATGTTTCCCTGGAAGATGACCTGATGCGCCTGTTCGGTTCTGACCGGATTGCCGGCTTTATGGAGAAATTCGGCATGGAGGAGGGCGAAATGCTCGAACATTCCATGCTCAACCGCTCCATTGAAACGGCTCAGCGCCGGGTGGAGCAGCAAAACTTCTCCATCCGCAAGCGCACGCTTGAGTATGACGATGTGATGAATAAACAGCGCTCGATCATCTATGCATTCCGTGGCGATATCGTCCGGGGTGTTGATACCCGCGAGCAACTATATGATGTCATTTATGATGTGATCTCCACGCACGCGGAAGCCATGCTGGAGGGGGGCAAGGAGGATGCCATTGAGGCCTTCCTGATCTGGGTTCACACCACCTTCCCGATTACCGTGAAACGGGAAGAATTGAATCTGGGCAAGGATACTCTCGAATTAACCGTGAAGTTTATTTTCGAGAGGGTCAAGGCTGCCTATGAAGTGAAGGTGACCACTGAAGGCGGCGAGCTGATGCAGAATGTGGAGCGTCAGGTGATGCTGCAGGCCATCGATCTGCATTGGCAGGATTACCTGCGGGGTATTGACGGGCTGCGGCAGGGGATCGGGATGCGGGCCTATGGCCAGCGGGATCCACTCATTGAATATAAGCGGGAGGCGTATGATATGTTCGCCACCCTGATGGATGATATCCGCGAGGATATCTGCGAAAAGATTTTCAGGGCCTCAACCCAGATGGCGGCCTTCGAACGCTTTATGCGTGAGATGCCCACCCAGACCATTCATGACGGTGTGGCGGTACTCGGACAGCCGGGTGACTCTGCTGCGCAATCCGGAAAACCAGCGGTGCGCGGCGCTGACGCCGTGATGCAGGCGGCTATGAAAGCGGCCTCCCAGCCGGTGCAACGCACCACTGTGAAAGTGGGCCGCAATGACGCCTGCCCTTGCGGGAGTGGAAAAAAATACAAGAAATGCTGCGGGGAAGCCGCTTGATCAAGTTGCCGGAGGGAATACGCGACTCGTGGCGTTGGATCGCGGCGGGGCTGTCAGGGATTCTGCTCACCTCCGCATTTCCTCCCTTTGAATCCGGCCCGGTGGCCTGGGTCGCGCTCATCCCACTGTTGTTGGCCCTGCTGGTTCCGGCAGGAGCGCCGGTGAGCCGCTCTGTCCCCCTGGCCTTTAAACTCGGGTTCACGACCGGCCTCATTTTCTGGCTCACCACCATGAGTTGGCTGTTCCGGCTGTTTGAGACATCCCCTGCGCCCGCTCTCTTGATTGTACTCGGTTGGCTGTTGCTGGGAGGGTATTGTGCGCTGTATGTGGGCGCCTTCGCCATGTCGGCGGTGTGGCTCGCCGGTAAAACAGGCACGGAAAAAATCTGGCAAACGTTACTGCTGACCGTCCTGATCCCGGTTTTGTGGGTGGGCTCGGAGAGCATACGCTCCTTTCTGTTCGGGGGGTTCCCCTGGAACCTGCTGGCCATTTCACAGTACCGGAATGTGATGCTGATCCAGACGGCGCAATGGGTCGGGGCGCCCGGGGTGTCCGCGATATTGATGCTGGCCAATACGGGGCTGGCGTTGACGTTGTTGCGTTACATTCCGCTCCGTCCCCAGAAATACTACCGGCCGCATCTGGAGTTATTTATCGCGTTGCTCAGCGTGGCGTTGTCATTCCGGACGGGGGTTCTGCTGGTGCGCGAACAGGCTCCGGCGGGCCGTTCCATTACCATCGGGGCCATTCAGCCCGCCATTCCGCAGGTGACCAAATGGACGGAAGAGCATGTGGATTTCATCCATTCAACCTTCAGGCACCTGATGATGCAGGCGGTGAATGATCCGGCGGGCGCGCCGGATCTGATCATCTGGCCTGAAACCGCTACCCCTTATTGCGTCATGGATGACCGCGGCCCGTCGAAGGGGATCGTTGAGGAGCTGAGCCGCTGGGGCAGCCCGCTTTTGATCGGCTCGATGGACGAGGTCACTACAGGTTGGGACGTCGTGTATTATAATGCGAGTTTTTTGTTTGATACCAATGGCGTGATGACCGGCCATTATTACAAGCAGCATCTGGTCCCCTTCGGTGAGTATGTGCCTCTGAGTGGCTGGCTGCCCTGGCTCGGGAAGTTAGCGCCCATGGGATGGAATTGTTCGCCCGGGCGGGACGCCACCGTGTTTTCAATGGGCTCCGCTCAGCGGTGGACTTTTTCCTCCCTGATCTGTTTTGAAGATATCATGGCGGATTTGTCGCGGCGCGCTGTCAAAAAGGGGGCCCGCCTACTGGTCAACCAGACTAATGATGCCTGGTTTGACCGGTCCGCAGGACCAGAACAGCATCTGGCTCATTGTGTGTTCCGGTGTGTGGAGAACCGGGTGGCGGCGGTAAGGGTGGCCAATTCCGGAATTTCCTGCCTGATTGACCCTGCCGGCCAGATTCTGGAGCAGACGGAAAATGGGATAGGCCGACCTCCGGAGGCCACCGTCCTGCGCTGGCTGGTTCCGATGCCTGGCCCGGATTTTGAATTGACCGCTTACACCCGTTACGGGGATTGGCTGTTGGGTATCCCCTGCGGGGTTGTCGCCGCGCTGTGTTTTGTGTTATCGTTTCGGTCCTTGCGGCGTAACTCGTTGCCGGCATGAAGAGGAAAGGGAACTTTTATGAATGAAGATATTCAGGGCCGCATTTTGAAAATGCGGGGAAAAACCGATGAGATGCGAGGTTATCTTTGACGTCGCCAAGCGCAAGGCCTCATTAAATGAGCTTGAAGCCCAGACGGGTATGCCGGGGTTCTGGGATGACCCGAATAAGGCCAAGGCCCATCTCGGGCGTGTGAATGAAATCAAAGCCGTGCTGGAGCCCTTCGGGCGGATCGATAAACTGGTCGAAGACGCCGGGTTGATGGTTGAATTATCCGAGGCGGAAGAGCCCGGCCCGCTCCGGGATCATGCATTGAGCGATGCCTCCAGGGATCTTGATCAGGCGGAACTCCTGTTTGATAAACTTGAAACGCAATCGCTTTTGAATGGTCCCCTGGACCGGAGCAACGCCTTTGTGACCGTTCACGCGGGTGCCGGGGGTACTGAATCCTGCGACTGGGCTAATATGCTCTTCCGGATGTTTCAGCGCTTTGCCTCCAAGAAGGGCTTTGACATCGAAGTGCTCGATATACAGGCCGGCGAGGAGGCCGGGATTAAATACGCGACTTTTGCGGTGCGCGGCCCGTTTGCCTATGGCTTCATGAAATGCGAACGTGGCATTCACCGACTCGTCCGGATCAGTCCCTTTGATTCCAATAAGCGGCGTCATACCTCTTTTGCGTCTTTGGATGTGATTGCCGAATTAGACGATGATATCGAGGTTGAAATTGACGAGAAGGACCTGCGGATCGACACCTTCCGTTCCAGCGGATCGGGTGGGCAGCATGTCAACAAGACGGACTCAGCCATTCGCCTCACGCACATCCCGACCGGCCTCGTCGTGTCCTGTCAGGCGGAACGCTCCCAGCATATGAACAAGGCCAAGTCGATGCAGATGCTGAAGGCCAAGATTTATGAACTGGAAATGGATAAGAAGCGCAAGGAGATGGAGCGCTTCTACGGGCAGAAGGGCGAAATTGCCTGGGGTAGCCAGATCCGCTCCTATGTGTTTCAGCCTTACACCATGGTGAAGGATCATCGTACGGAGGCCGAGACCAGTAATGTGGAAGCCGTTATGGATGGTGATTTGGACCGCTTCATTGAAGCCTATCTTAAGATGGAAAAAGCGGCTGAGAGGAAGGGGTAAGGCATGTCATTACGAAGCATGACCGGATATGGACGGGGCGATGCCGCGGCAAAAGGATTGCGCGTGGAGGTCGAGCTGAATTCCGTCAATCGCAAGCAGTTGGAAGTCAGGATCTCCCTGCCGCGGGCCTGGCAATCACTGGAATCACGGGTTGTGGAAATGGTTCAGGAATCCATTTCGCGGGGACAGGTTTCCGGCTCT